>NZ_JBXSQI010000021.1:0-55486 GCF_057063565.1 Gilliamella sp. X-57
TTTCGGCCTCCAGCTCCTTTAAGCGTTTGATGTCCGAAGTTTCCATTCCGCCGTATTTTTCCCGCCATTTATAGAAAGTTGAATTCCCCATGCCATATTTACGACAGAGTTCCTTGACAGGAATACCAGCTTCAGCTTCTTTTAAAATAGCGACGATTTGATGTTCAGTCATTTTTTTCATAATTAAATCCCCTTTACTTTTATCATAGAGAATTTTCTACTTTTTTGCTGTACTATTTTAGGGGATAGTTACAAATTTGATATTGTTGTCAGCCGTTATTCAGCACATCACTGGCATGATGTGGGCAAAGGTATTCGACAGCTCCATCGCATAACTAAACCTGGTGGTAAATTAATTATTATGGATGTTGTTTCACCTGGTCACCCTGTATTAGATATTTGGCTACAAACTGTTGAAGCCTTGCGTGACACATCACACGTTCGCGACTATACCCCCGGTGAGTGGTTAACCTTTTTAACTGAAGCAGGTTTTGTCATTAATAATATAACTCGCCACCGTTTAACACTCTCTTTTGATACATGGGTTAAACGAATGCGTACTCCTGAAAAGTTAATTGAAGCAATACGAACTTACCAAGAAACGGCAGCTGACGATACAAAAAATTATTTTGAACTTCAAGCAGATGGTTCTTTTACTACGGATATGATGATTATTGCAACTGAAAAAGTCATCTAAAATGATCCGTTGTCATAAACGGCTTTAAATTTAAAGCTGTTTACGTTGGCTTGATGGAGGAATTGATAAGGCTTCACGGTATTTTGCTACGGTTCGACGGGCGATCATAATACCCTGCTCTTCAAGGATTGCGACCAATTTACTATCACTTAATGGCTTTTTGCTGTCTTCTGCCAATATATATTTTTTAATTAAAGCGCGAATAGCTGTCGACGAAGCTTCGCCACCTGATTCTGTGTTTACATGACTAGAAAAAAAGAATTTTAACTCAAATATTCCTGTAGGGCATTGTAAATATTTCTGTGTTGTCACACGGGAAATCGTTGATTCATGCATATCAATTGCCGTTGCAACATCAGACAAAATCATTGGTTTCATGTATTCAGTACCGTGTTCAAAAAATGCTTGCTGATGCTCAACAATAAATTGACTTACTTTAAGTAATGTTTCATTACGATTTTCAATACTTTTAATAAACCAATTCGCATTTTGCAAATGTGATCGAATATACTGACTATCACTTTCATTTGCTATCTTTTCCATTGCAGCATATTGCTGATTAATGCGTAAGCGCGGCATAGTGTCATTATTCAGATCAACAATCCAGTTTCCATTCACTTTTTTTACTAAAACATCAGGGATCACATAATCTGGCGGTGTAGTATTGACTGAATCGCCAGGATAAGGTTGTAAATGTTGAATAAAATTGACTGCTTCTTTTAACTGTTCATCGCTTGCGTTTAATACTTTTTTTAATGTTCTATAATCTCGAGTCGCCAATAAATCTAAGTAGTTATCAATAATTTGTTTAACCAGCAGTGGATAAGTTAAATGTTGAATTTGAATAGACAAACACTCTTGTAACGATCTGGCACCCACGCCAATTGGATCAAAATGCCAAATACGCTTTAAAACAGTTTCAACTTCGTTCAATTCAATCTCGTCATTACCCTGCTCTTCCAAAATTTCATCTAATGAAACCGTTAGATAGCCTCGCTCATCAATCGCTTCAATAATCGATACCGCTATCGCCTTGTCAGTATCACTAAAAGGCGTTAATTCAAGTTGCCATCTTAAATAATCATGTAACGTTTCGTGAGTTTCACCTTGGTAGATAGGCAATTCATCATTACGATAATCAGAGTGAGTGCCAGAGGGGGTTCCAGCAGTATAGATATCATCTAATGAGGCATCTAATGGAATATCTTCGGGTATTTCTCGGCTATCTAAGGCTTCACGCGTATCGATATTCTCATCTTTAACATTTTGTTCAACATCAATTTCGTGATATTGATCAGCCACTTCAAGCAATGGGTTATTTTCAAGCTCGGTTTGAATCTCTTGTTGAAGCTCTAAAGTTGACAACTGTAGCAATCGAATCGCCAATTGTAATTGTGGTGTCATCGAAAGCTGTTGCGAGACTTTCAGTTGTAAACTGGGTTTCATCATAACCTAAATTCATTTCCTAAGTAGACACGTTTTACATCTTCGTTATTTAAAATACTGGTCGGTGTACCTTCAGCAATTAAATGTCCTTTATTAACAATATAAGCCCGCTCACAAACATCTAATGTTTCACGGACATTATGATCGGTTATTAATACGCCTAGTCCTCGATCACGTAGATGTTTAATAATACTTTTGATATCTATCACAGAAATCGGATCGACGCCCGCAAAAGGTTCATCAAGCAGAATAAATTTAGGGTTAGCAGCTAACGCGCGAGCAATTTCAACTCGGCGTCTTTCACCACCGGATAAAGATTGCCCTATACTGTCACGAATATGTGTAATATGGAACTCTTCAAGTAACTCTTCGGCGCGGTTAATTTTTTCATTTTTATCAATATCTTTTCGCGTTTCTAAAATTGCCATAATGTTATCAATAACAGACAATTTTCTAAAAATAGAGGCCTCTTGCGGTAAATAACCGATGCCTTTTTGTGCACGCTCGTGTAAGGGTAAAATGCTGATGTCATGATCATCAAGATAAATTTTACCCGCATTTAAGGTCACAATACCAACCACCATGTAAAAAGTGGTGGTTTTACCTGCGCCATTTGGTCCTAATAACCCAACGATTTCGCCAGAATTAACGGTTAAACTGACATCTTCAACTACACGGCGTTTTTTGTATACTTTAGCTAGATTTTCCGCTTTTAAAATTGACATTTTATTTGCTCATCTCTTTAACTTGGTTTGGGATGATAGTGCTCTTAACTCGCCTATTCTTACCTGGCTGCGCAAATATTTGCTGTTTTTTGACATCATAAATAATCATTTCACTTACAATATGATTATCTTGTTGAAATAACTCAGCATTACCTTGTAACACAATATTATTTTGTTTTACATTGTAAATCACTTGTGAAGATTGCCCTGTGACAATCTTATTGTTTTTAGGCAAAATTTGTTTATAATTCACTGGATTACCATAAGCTGTAATTTTTTGTTTTTCTGTGTTTTGCATTTCAGTGACAACCACTTTATCCGCTTTTATGGTTAATCCTTCTTGCACAATGACCACATTGCCAATAAATGTAATAGTATTATTTTCAATATCAATCTGTTGATTATCGGCATCAATTGCAATGGGTTTATTATCGGCAAACATTTTGGGATCTGCAGGTTGCTTAGTCTGCCCATTTGCAAAACTACTTAAAGAAATAGGTAGCAATAAAATTAATGAACAAACAACTTGTTTTAGCGAACTCATGTTTTATTTTGCCTCAGTGTTATAATATGTTTTTACATTTTCAAGTATGTTAGCCTTTTTTGCACGCAAATCGCCTGCTAAACCAATACCGGTTGAATAAAATCCCACCCCATTAATGATGACAGGATCTTTGGATGTAACTAGCTGTGAAGTTAAATCTACCACCGCATTATCTGTTTTGACTTGTTTTAATTGAGATTCTTGTGTCAAATTATCTAATTGCACATCATGATAAAGATACAAAAGTTTATCACTCGTTAGCGTCGCTTGCTTTGCCTTAATATGCCATATAGCTATATTTTGTTGATCATAAATCGTAAAATTGGGCAAATCGAATTCAGTATTACCTGAATTATCGTAATGCCTAACATTACTCGACTCAATTTTATAAACAAGTTCCCCTGATAAGTCGTAAATATCTGTTAACATGTCATCACTTTGATAAATCGGTTTATCTGATGCATCTTGAGTAGATTGGCTTACTGCCGCATCTTCTTTTTGATAATTATAATAAACACCGATAACAACAATGAGCAGTAAAAAACAGATTAGATTTTTTTTATTCATAACATACGTTATTCACATTAATTAGAAATTATTATTTCGAATGTCCAAAATTTTAATTATTTTACTTTATTTTTTATTAAATTAATATCGAACATTAAAAGAAGTTAAGTCGTTTTGTGGCAATAATTCACAAATATTTATATGTGAAATACGCGACGAGGCAGGACCACCATTTTCAATCCATTTTTTTAATTTGGCTATTTGTAAGTCGTCACCTTGAGCAATAATTTCAACATCACCATTTTCTAAATTGCGAACATAACCAACTAATCCCAGCTTTTGGGCTTGCTGATAAGTAAAAAAACGAAATCCAACGCCTTGCACTCGACCACTCACATTTATTTTAACTTTCTTAATCATCCTACAACCCCGCTATTACTAACTCAAACATAGTTATCGTAATGATGAATAGGATTATTCAGATTGTAAGCAGTGAATAATCATTCACCATCATCAGGCACTAATTTATCCAAAAAATATAAATACCACACTAGTAAGTGTCATATAAGATAACGTAATAATATTACTATAAAGTTGTTATTACTCGATTCGATTTTATTTATTTTGTTTTTTTAATAGAATAACCATTAGAATTAATAACAGATTATAAAAACAATGGATATAAAAAATGGTATTGAACTATAAAAAAAGCCTGTTCTTATTTTGGCTATTATCAATATTAAGCTACTATACACTTTGTTCATGTACTTTTGCCAATGTTGGTATTGATAAACAAAAAATTGGCAAGGTCGTTGATGAATTTAATGGAGTGAAAGTCTATTATAATGGTAGCATCTATAACGTGAGTGGAAGAAATATCGCGAAAGACGGCTATAACTTAGGCCAAAAATATCAATGTGTTGAGTTTATTAAACGTTATTATTATCAGCGTTTTAATCATAAAATGCCAAATAGCTATGGCCATGCTAAAGATTTTTTTGACCCATCAATTGCTGATGGAAAGATCAATCGCCAACGCAATTTACTACAATTTCATAATGGATCACCCACTAAACCACAAGTTGATGATATTATTGTTCTTAATTGGTCTAGCTATGGGCATGTTGCTATTATCAGTAAAGTAACTGACACCGAAATTGAAATTGTGCAACAAAATCCAGGACCCAATGCTAGCAGTAGAGCAACGTTTCCTTTAATTCTTAAAAATGGAATATGGACAATAGAGATTGCTGGCGCTTTAGGTTATTTGCGTAAAAAACAATAGCTGTCCAAATAAATCGGGTTATAAAAAGATAAGCAACATAATTATTCACAACATAAAAAAAGAACAATCGAGTGCTTTAATAGATACTAATCAACAAACCATTCATTCTACTACTTGGATACTATTTTTATTGTCTCTAAAATAGTTTTCAGTTTAGCTGTTTTTTTATATCGTGTTTATTTTGTAAAAAAGTTTCAGAAAAGGTAGTGTTTAAGTATAAAAAAGAGATAAAAAAGGGCAAAACCACAATAATTTCTTCTTTTAAGTGTATTAACGGTATAATAAATCGTGTTACGACTGGATTTTAACTGTTACAGTTACCAGTTTTTAAATCAATATGCTTTGTAATTAATGGACTGTATTTTGATATTATTAATAGATAATTATGATTCTTTTACATTTAATATTAACGATTATTTATGCCAAGTTGGCGCAGAAGTTAAAGTCATCAAAAACGACGAACTGACAATGGAACAAGTAAAAGAACTCGCCTTTTCTAAAATTATCATTTCCCCTGGCCCAGGGGCACCAATTAATGCAGGAATATCACTTGCTATTATTGCCGAATTTGCTCATATTTGCCCGATATTGGGAATTTGTTTAGGACATCAAGCCATTGCACAATATTATGGTTACCGCATTGCCAAAGCACCAACACCGATGCACGGTAAAGTTGATGAAATAACACATGATGGTCAGGGGATATTTAAAGGAATCAAAAACCCGCTTTCAGTGGTTCGCTATCACTCATTAATTGCATGTGATAATTTTTCACAAAAAAATTCTCACCTAATTGTAACTGCTCGAAACAATCAAGGCTTGATTATGGGATTACGTCATAAAACGTTACCCATTGAGTCAGTTCAATTCCACCCTGAAGCGATAAAAACCGAATCAGGCTTACAAATGATTAATAATTTTGTCCATGAGCAATCTTAATATGAAAATTTATATAGATTTTGAAGGTCAGCATAAATATTTTTGCAATCCTATCGCCATTTTAAGATCGAATGATTACTCAACAATTAAACAGCAATTCGATTTAATCGAAAAATTTACGCAACAAGGTTTTTACGCGGTTGGATATCTCGCTTATGAAAGCGCAACGGGGTTAAATAGCGAAAATAAAACAAAACATAATGATGAGGTCCATCAAGGTTTGCCACTATTGTTATTTGGTATTTTTGATCATTATTCTATCGTTGAACAAGTAGAACTAAATGATTATACACCGCCAAGCTTTGATTTAATAAGCGATACATCAAGAGATGAATATAATCAAAAAATTGACTTTATTCGATCACAAATTGAATCAGGCAATACTTATCAAACCAACTATACTATCCAATTTACCGCACCATTTAATGAAAGCGCTATTGATTATTACCACTTTCTACAAAAAAACAATCAGGCAGATTATTGTGCTTATCTTGAGTTTGACGATTATCATATTTTATCGATTTCACCCGAATTATTCTTTAAGTTAGACAATAACATTATTACGACAAAACCAATGAAAGGAACAACCGCACGCGGCTTAAATAATCAACAAGATAAACGACAATTAGAGTTGTTATTTTCTGAAAAAAATCAAGCTGAAAACATGATGATTGTTGATTTGTTGCGTAATGATTTAAGTCGCATTGCAAAACCGGGAACAGTAACGGTGCCTAAATTATTTTCAGCGGAAAAATATCCAACCGTTTGGCAATTGACGTCAACGATTCAAGCTGAAATGAAGGAAAATGTCAGTTTATATCAAATTTTTCAAGCCCTATTCCCTTGTGGCTCAATTACCGGTGCCCCAAAAACCAGTACTATGCAAATTATCGTAGATATTGAAAACTCACCACGGGGTGTTTACTGTGGAACAATTGGTTATATTGAGCCCTATATGAATAAAGCTATATTTAATATCCCAATTCGTACATTAACCATACACAATCAACAGATGCGCTATGGTGTTGGTGGTGGGATCACTTGGGATTCAACATCTCAAGACGAATATAGTGAGATCTTAGCGAAAACAGCCATTTTGAATCGCACTATTTCTACCCCAAAATATATTATTGAATCATTGTTGCTTGAAAAAGGGCAATTTTTATTATTAGATGAACATTTAAGCAGACTTGCTCAATCAGCTAATTATTTTGATTTTAACTGTGACATTCATGCAATTAAGATGCAACTCATTAAGTTAGCAAATTCCATGCCTAACAACCTTTATAAAGTGAGAATCTTACAGCAAAAAGATGGGCACTATTCCATTAACCAAGATATAATTAATAACCCAATGAAAATTAATGAAATTCATCTGGCAACACAATGTGTTAATACTCAAAATGTGTATTTATATCATAAAACTTCCAATCGTGAG
The DNA here is from genome assembly GCF_057063565.1 of Gilliamella sp. X-57. Taxonomy (NCBI): domain Bacteria; kingdom Pseudomonadati; phylum Pseudomonadota; class Gammaproteobacteria; order Orbales; family Orbaceae; genus Gilliamella; species Gilliamella sp. X-57. The sequence continues at coordinate 7,582 of NZ_JBXSQI010000021.1, forward strand.
CACTTCCCTGATTTAACTGTAGGAAAAGAATATATTAATTTTAATCAACACAATGAGATTACTGAATTTGTTAATGGTAATCTCGCGTTACTGATTAATGATGAATGGGTGACACCTAAAAAAGAATCAGGATTATTAGCCGGCACTATGCGGCAATTTTATTTGGATCACAATCAATTGTTAGAAAAAACGATTTTAAAAGATGATCTGGTAAATGCTGATAAAATCGCTTTTATCAATAGTGTTCGCAAATGGGTGGAAATCGATGATAAGGTCTTTAGTCAATTCAAATTGTCACTAAGATCTATTGCCATTTAAGTTTAGACATTCCGTCAGCACGCTGACAGAATATCAGTGTAACACTAATGTTTTATTGAGTTTGCAAAGTCTAGTTCTTCATCTTGCCATCCTTTCGATAGCGCTTTAACTAAAGCATCATAGCCATTGGTTGCTAAAGGAATATGGCGCTCAAATGGTTTGCTTTCAATATTATTTTTACGGTCAGTAACAACCCATCGGCCTTTAATTATCGCATCCCCCGTATAACTGCCATGAAAGCTATCTATAAATAATTTTACCGTTAGTGTTGGTGTTGTAATTGACTTACTGGATACTAAATAATTAGGTAACATAGCCGTTAAATCCTGCGTTAATCGGTCTTGAAGCTGCTGAGATAACGTTGATACCCATAAATGGTTGATTGCTGTTTCATATTTAATATTATCAGTTTGTAATACAATACCCGGTTTATTTAAAAAACTCGCCACATCAACTGACTCAATCCAAATAAATTGATTCGTGGTTTTCATATTTTGCGATACAGGAATCTGTGAATTGCTAGTGAGTTGAAAATAACTTTTACTCGGGATGCTAGCTGAGCAACCCACTAATATAGCAAATAATGGCATAAATACGACTATAAGCAGTTTTTTATATATTCTGTTCATTATTTTTTACCTTTTGCTTGAGGTTCTTGATCTTTTTTCGCTGGCGCAGAAAAAATCAATGCATTACTTTTATCATTAAGCGTATTGAGTAATGGAGTGAGTTCGTCCATCATTTGTTGCACTTTTTGTAAACTCTCTTTCATTTGATTGTTGAGCTCAGAACCCGGTTGTAAGCCTTTCATTGTTTCATTTAATGAACGTAATGTCTTTTGCAGATCTTTTGGCATATTTTGCATTTCCTTACTCGCCATAATCTGATTTAATGATTTCATTAATCGTTCGCTTGAAGCTAATGATTGGTTGAACTGTGATAAGGTATTGTTAAGTGGTAAATTATTAAAGTTATCAAGTAACTGCATAATTTTTGCTTGAATTTGCGCAATTCCTGTCGAAGTTGCCTCAATAGTGTTGTAACCAAACTGTTTCGCTAGTTTAGGATCATATTGATTTTTTAAGTCAGGATAAAAATCAAGATCTATATATAGTGCACCTGTGAACATGTTCAAGGTTTTTAACGAAGCTCTTAATCCATTTTTTTGCTCTTTCATAATTAATGCGGCAATGTCGATCTTTTCATCAACCAGTTCAGATAAACGATCGGGTTCAATCCTGATTAATATCGGCACTTTTTTATTTAAAATTGACGATTTTTCTAGCATTTCAGCAGTGTAAAATGGCACTTTAGATACTGTGCCTAGCCTAATACCATGATATTCAACGGGCACACCTTCGGTTAATCCAGATATTGAGTCAGAGAGCATAATAAGAAACTCTTTATATTCGGTATACTGCGAGTCTTGGATAGATTTTTTATCTTCATATAGTTTATAAACTGCATTTTGTTCAGCAGGTGCACCTAATTTGGAACCTTCAGGTAAATCAAAACTAATCCCTCCAGACATTAACACATCTAAAGAAGGTACATCGAGACTAGCCCCCCGAGATGATAGTGTTAAATTGATCCCTCCTTCTTTCCAAAAACGAACATTTTGTGTTACTAGTACATCATAAGGTTTAGTTATAAAAATTTGATATTTCATTTTACGTGATTCAACATCAAATTCTGAAGTCTCAACATTACCTACACGATAGCCATGAAACATGATAGAAGCACCACGAGGAATCACACCATTTTGCTCACTTTCTAAATTTAGGCGAATTCCTTTAATGCTTGGATCAGACAAGGGTGGAGCATCCGAAAGCACGAACGGTTTATGTTGAAAACTATGTGTATCGTTTCCAGCAGCTAATTCTATATAAACACCCGATAAAATAGTCCCTAACCCAGTCACCCCATCACGGCCAATTTCAGGCTTAACAACCCAAAAAATCGAGTCATTTTTTAGTAACGGATCCATATCATTATAAATACGACCTTTTATTACCACTTGTTTGTAGTCATCAGATAAAGTCACTTCGTCAACTATACCTACATCAACGCTGCGGTTTTTAATTACTGTTTTTCCAGCAATAATGCCACTTGCGTCTTTTGCAAGTAATGTGAACGAGGTGCCTCTATCGGCAAAATGAGCATAGATTATCCAAAGCCCCACAATTGCAGTCACAATGGGAATAATCCATATAGCTGAAATAGCTCTAATTCTAATTATTTTTGCTAATTTACTTGATGTTGCCATATTGTTCCTATTAATCTATTTTCTTTTTTGCCGACGATCCCAAATTAACCGAGGATCAAATTTTTGTGATGCAATCATCGTGATAATAACGACAGTTGCAAAAAATGTAACACCAATATCTGGGTAAACGCCCATCATTTGCTGATTTCTAACCAAAGAACAAATAACAGCAACCACAAATATATCAATCATTGACCATTTACCAATAAACTCAACTGCAGTGTACAATTTTTTCATTTTTAAGCAATTATGTTTATTTTTTCGTTTTACTGCTAGTGCAAAATAACAAAGCCAACTGAGTGAAATGATCTTTAAGATTGGAATAACAACACTCGCAATAAAAATGACAAGTGCAACAGGTATATCACCGGCCTGCCACATATAAATGACACCATCCATAATAGTCGATGTTGATGACGATCCGAAAACAACGGTTATCATAATTCCAAATAAATTAGCGGGAATGTAAAGAATTAATGAAGTAACCAATAAGGCCAGAGTCCATTGTATTTTATCAAGATCTCTGATTTTGCTTTTTTGTTTACACCTCGGACATTTTACATAATGCACTGGCAATATAGCCTGACAGCATTTGCAAAGTTTTAAATTTTGACACATGCCAGTTTTACCGACTTTTAGTGTATCGGTAGCAAAATTACTACGATGAATTTCATTCCAGATTGTTTCTGGCGAAAAAATCACTAAAGATTTTATATAAAAAAAGACAAATAGACAGAACGCCCAAAATGTGCCAGTCACACCAATACTGCCATAACTCATTAATTTAACAAAACTCACCAAAATTCCTGTAAGAAAAATTTCGGGCATACACCAATGCTGAAACTTTTCATAAAAAATAAGCAAATCTCGTTTACGGTACTTTGTTAATCGTAGTTTAGAACAGAGCAAAACGATAATTGATAAATTTAATATAGGAAAAAACAAAACAAATAAGATAAAAAGCGCTGAAATATAGCTATATTTATCAAAAAAAAGGGTTTTAGGGATATCTATTACGCTAATACCAATAAAATTGCCCACAATACGAATATCAATAAAGATAAAGCCACAGGCTACAATAATCATAATTAATGAACAAACTGCATACATAGCTGCGCTAAACTTCATATTACTATTATTTTTAGCTAAGGTCGTATTACAACGAGGGCAAACAGCTTTATGCCCTATGGTTATATTAGATAATTCTATGACCAAATCACAGTGTGAGCATAAAACATAATGTTGTTTATCAATGGCCATTATTTCCCTTTATTTGATATATATTTTATGTCTGTAAAAATATTTCAGATTAGCATAACGTTTACGAATAAAAACTATTGAATTATTTCAAACAATTGCTTAAGAAATCACTATTTCAATAAATAAAAATTGGTCAAACCTTCTTCACAGCTAATCATATCAAATGGCAATTTTTTATGAAAGCATTACTAAATTAAATTAGTAAAATTTGATTATGATCAGATTTTTTTATAACAATCTAACTCAAATGCATGACGACTTTTATATGTACTTAAACTATCATCATTAGTCTAAAAGCCATTAAATATTATAATTATAATAATTAACAAAATAATCCAATAAAGTTAATCTTGAATATCATTATTTCATCACCATCTGTTAGTTTCAATTATTATACTAAATGGATTATTTATAAAAAATTGTGAAGAAGTTCCCATAATTAACTAAATAATTTTTCTGTATAAAAAAAACTTGATACTGTATAACAATACAGTATAATGTATATCCATATCCTAACTCATTGGAATTTTATAATATGAACGAAAACAAACAACGCGCACTTTCAGCTGCATTAAGTCAAATAGAAAAACAATTTGGTAAAGGTTCAATTATGCGTTTAGGCGATACCCAAACGTTAGATGTGGATGCGGTATCTACTGGTTCTTTAGGGCTAGATATTGCATTAGGTATCGGCGGCTTACCAATGGGCAGAATCGTTGAAATTTTTGGACCAGAATCATCAGGTAAAACTACACTTACTTTATCTGTTATCGCGCAAGCACAAAAAGAAGGTAAAACTTGCGCATTTATTGATGCTGAACATGCACTTGATCCAATTTATGCTGCAAAATTAGGCGTGCAAGTCGATGATTTATTAATTTCTCAACCCGATACAGGAGAACAAGCGCTTGAAATTTGTGATGCCTTAGTTCGCTCTGGTGCAGTTGATGTTATTATTGTCGACTCGGTTGCTGCTTTAACACCAAAAGCAGAAATTGAAGGTGAAATGGGCGATTCACATATGGGATTACAAGCCCGTTTAATGTCACAAGCATTACGTAAGCTTACCGCAAATATCAAAAATGCAAATTGCTTAGTTGTATTTATTAACCAAATTCGAATGAAGATTGGTGTTATGTTTGGTAATCCCGAAACAACAACCGGTGGTAATGCACTTAAATTCTATGCATCAGTACGTTTAGACATTCGCCGTACAGGCTCAGTAAAGGAAGGCGAAGATGTTATTGGTAGTGATACACGTGTAAAAGTAGTTAAAAATAAAGTTGCAGCACCTTTTAGACAAGCCGAATTTCAAATTCTTTATGGTTGCGGTATTTCTAAAGAGGGTGAATTAATTGACTTAGGAGTTAAACATAAATTAGTCGATAAAGCTGGCGCATGGTATAGCTACAATGGCGAAAAAGTGGGGCAAGGTAAAGCTAACTCAATTAAGTTTTTTCAGGAACGTCCAGAAATCGCTAAAGAACTTGAAACTAAACTACGTGATTTATTACTTAATAGCCCAGCAGTTTTTACGGCTGATGACGAAAATATTTCATCTGAGGATGAAAGCATTGAATAATGAGAAAAAACTCAATAAATTAATCCTAAATAAAGCTGTGCAGTTACTTGCACAGCGCGATCACTCTTCGTATGAGCTAAGCCAAAAAATAACATTTTTTTTTGCAAAGAAACAACAGAGTACAGATGAAGAATCTCAAAGCCAATTAGCCAAACTAAAAATTGAAATACAAGATGTTATTGAGTATTGTATTAATAAAAATTGGATTAATGATGAGCAATATATTGAAAAATATATTGTTATGCGCGCAAATAAAGGCTACGGAAAATATAAAATTGCAATGGAACTTAAACAACGCGGTTTATCCGTTGATTTAAGTCGACAGCTATTGCAAATGGCTAATATCAACTGGGAAGATCTTGCGCATCAGCAATTACTAAAAAAGCTAAAACAAATTAACCATAAAAATAATAATAAAAAACAAAAGTGTATGCAATTTTTAATATCACGAGGTTATACACAAGATGATATTAAAGCTGTACAAGATTTATTGACTTAAATAATTATAATATTTAGAATATAATATATACAATTTAGAAAAAACAATTACAAATAAAGCTCACTAATTCTTTTTTATTTTTTCCTTAATTTACTTGTAATATTAACTAGATCCGCATCAATAGAAGAATATTTACTTTTCAACTTTAGCTGTAGCGGGTATATTACTATGTTTGAAAATCTATCGTTTTATATGGAAGCATAAATGAAAAGTACTGCAGAAATTCGTCAAAGTTTTCTTGACTTTTTCCGTGGCAAAGGACATGAAGTTGTCACAAGTAGTTCCCTTGTTCCACACAATGATCCAACACTGTTATTTACTAATGCCGGAATGAATCAATTTAAAGATGTATTTCTTGGTATTGATAAGCGTTCTTATAGTAGAGCAACGACATCACAACGTTGCGTGCGTGCTGGTGGTAAACATAATGATTTAGATAATGTTGGCTACACAGCCCGACATCATACTTTTTTTGAAATGTTAGGAAATTTTAGTTTCGGCGACTATTTTAAGCATGATGCAATACATTTTGCATGGGAATTATTGACCAGTAAAGAATGGTTTAATCTCCCAAAAGATAGGTTAACCGTCACCGTTTATGAGACAGATGACGAAGCCTATGCAATCTGGGAAAAAGAGATCGGTATACCTAAAGAACGCATAATTCGTATTGGTGATAATAAAGGTGCCCCATATGCTTCTGATAACTTTTGGCAGATGGGCGATACTGGTCCTTGCGGTCCTTGTACCGAAATTTTTTATGATCATGGTGATCATATTTGGGGCGGACCTCCTGGTAGCGCTGAAGAAGATGGTGACCGGTTTATCGAAATTTGGAACATTGTCTTTATGCAATTTAATCGCCATCCTGACGGCACAATGGAGCCATTACCTAAACCGTCTGTCGATACCGGTATGGGGCTAGAACGTATTGCGGCCGTATTACAACATGTTAATTCTAATTATGAAATAGATCTGTTCAAAAAATTAATTAATGATGCAGCCAATGTTATTCAAACTAAAGATTTAGAAAGTAAATCTTTGCGCGTTATTGCTGACCATATTCGTTCTTGTGCTTTTCTAATTTCGGATGGGGTATTACCTTCAAATGAAGGTCGAGGTTATGTATTACGCCGAATTATTCGACGTGCTGTGCGCCATGGGCATATGCTTGGTGCAAAAGATATTTTCTTCTATAAGCTTGTTAAACCATTAATTGATGTGATGGGGAGCGCAGCGGTTGAACTAGAAACTAATCAAAAATTAGTCGAAGACGCACTCAAAATTGAAGAAGAACAATTTTTAAAGACCTTGGAACGCGGGTTATTTTTACTCGATCAAGAATTAGCTAAACTAACAGGTGAAGTATTGCCTGGCGATATTGCATTTAAACTTTATGATACTTACGGCTTCCCGCTAGATCTAACCGCTGATGTATGTCGTGAAAAAAATATTAGTATTGATGAAGCTGGCTTTAATCAATGTATGGAAGAACAAAGAAAACGAGCCCGCGAATCAAGCTCATTTAATGTCGATTATAGCAATGTTATTAAACTTGATGATAAAACTGAGTTTTTAGGCTATCAAGCAACAGAATCCTCAGGAAAAGTTATTGCTATATTTAAAAATGGACAGAAAGTTGAAAGTATTAGCGCTGGTGATGAAGCTATCGTCATTTTAGATAAAACACCATTTTATGGAGAGTCAGGTGGTCAAATTGGTGATAAAGGCTTATTAACAGCAGCGAATCTTGAATTTAGCATTTTTGATACCCAAAAATATGGTAAAAGCATTGGTCATTTAGGAAAAATCATTAAAGGTTCTTTAAAAATTGGCGATAATATCACTGCAGCTATTGATGTAGAGCTACGAGAACGTATTCGTCGTAATCATTCTGCTACACATTTATTACAAGCCGCCTTGCAACGTGTTTTAGGTAACCATGTTCATCAAAAAGGGTCTTTAGTTAATGACAGCTATTTGCGTTTTGACTTTTCACATAATCAAGCCATTACGTCAGAACAAATTATTGAAATAGAGAACTTAGTTAATCAACAAATTCGTCGCAATTTACCTGTAGATATTGAGTTAATGTCAATTGATAAGGCAAAAAATAAAGGTGCAATGGCTTTATTTGGTGAAAAATATGAAGATATTGTTAGAGTTTTAACAATGGGTGATTTTTCAATTGAACTTTGTGGCGGCACTCACGTAGATAGAACTGGTGATATTGGTTTATTTAAAATAATATCTGAATCAAGTATAGCCTCTGGTGTTCGCCGTATTGAAGCAACGTCAGGGCAAAATGCAATGGATTTGATACACCATGAGTCCAATTTATTAGCTCAAATTGGACAAGCTGTTAAAAGTGACAAATCCGCGGTTTTAGCACGTATTGAGCAATTGCTTGATCAAACTAAGCTACTTGAGAGAACAATTGAGCAATTAAAAGCGCAGAAAGCGACTCAGGAGAGTGCTCAATTGCTTAATCAATGTGAAAAAATCAATAATAAAAATTTACTCATCGCTAAACTTGATAACGTCGAAGCAAAAGTACTGCGTACGATGATTGATGATCTTAAAAATCAATTAAAAACAGGCGTCATCATTTTAGCTGCCGTTAATGATAGTAAAATCAATTTAGCAGCTGGTGTTACTAATGATTTAGTCAGTATTATCAAGGCTGGAGAATTAGTTTCGCAGTTAGCACTAAAAGTAGGTGGTAAAGGTGGTGGGCGACCTGATTTCGCTCAAGCAGGTGGAATGGATCTCTCGGCGTTACCAGAAGCGTTATCTTCTGTGAAAAAAGAAATCAGTAATAAATTACAAGCAAGTTAGCCAGATTTACTCAAATATTTTTAATTAAATATTAGAGTTTTTCTGTAAAATTCCGTCTTTCTATCTTACTGATGGGGGCTGACGAAGCTATATCTTAAAAATTGTTTGGATATATACTTAACTGATATTAGGAGATCTAATGTTAATTTTAACTAGGAGAGTAGGTGAAACACTAATTATTGGTGACGATGTAGTCATTACCATTTTAGGTGTCAAAGGTAATCAAGTCAGAATTGGTATCAATGCCCCTAAAGAAGTTTCGATTCATAGGGAAGAGATATATAATAAAATTCATCAACACCAAGATGTAAACGATGGATCATCTGACCTTACAGAGTAATATTGGGTAGTAAATAAACAACTAGCACGCGTAAGCAAAAAAATGTTTGACTTATTTTTTGTAAACCGTAATATGTGCGCCACACATTATGATTTTGTTGTTAAAGCAGAGTCATAATGTTTTGGTGAGATGGCCGAGAGGCTGAAGGCGCTCCCCTGCTAAGGGAGTATGCGGTCAAAAGCTGCATCGAGGGTTCGAATCCCTCTCTCACCGCCATTTAAAAAATTAAAATATGCATCCGTAGCTCAGCTGGATAGAGTACCCGGCTACGAACCGGGCGGTCAGGGGTTCGAATCCCTTCGGATGCACCATTTTAATAAATTCAAAACGCATCCGTAGCTCAGCTGGATAGAGTACCCGGCTACGAACCGGGCGGTCAGGGGTTCGAATCCCTTCGGATGCACCACTTTTTTAACGAACTTACACGCATCCGTAGCTCAGCTGGATAGAGCACTCGGCTTCGAACCGAGCGGTCAGGGGTTCGAATCCCTTCGGGTGCGCCATTTAGGTTGAATCCCGATATAATTCTAGTATACTAAGCTTACAAAATTTAATATCAATAAATCAATCTACTTTTTGATTTATATGTTCTGTTATCTATATTAGAATAACAACAAAGTAGAAAGATATTCCCTAATTAATAATGGACATTATGTATGTTAGACCCAAATTTACTCCGAAATGAATTGGATCTTGTCGCTAATAAATTAGCACGTCGTGGATTTAAATTAGATGTTGATGCTATTCGTCATCTAGAAGAAAAGCGCAAAATATTACAAGTTGAAACTGAGAACTTACAAGCTGAGCGTAACGCTCGCTCAAAAGCTATTGGTCAAGCAAAAGCTCGCGGTGAAGATATCACAGCTGTTCGTGAAGAAGTTAACAAACTAGGTGAAAAACTTAATAGAGCAAAAACAGAGCTTGATATATTACTCAATCAAATTAAAGATATTGCCTCTACTATCCCGAATATTCCTGATGAATCTGTCCCTGATGGTAAAGATGAAAGCGATAATATCGAAATATCACGTTTTGGTACACCAAGGACATTTGATTTTCCTGTTCAAGATCACGTTGCATTAGGTGAACGTTTTGGTGGGCTTGATTTTGCAGCTGGCGTAAAACTAACAGGTGCTCGTTTTGTGGTCATGAAATCACAAATAGCACGCTTACATCGCGCTATCACCCAATTTATGTTAGATTTACACACCGAACAACACGGCTATGCCGAAATTTATGTACCGTATCTTGTAAATCAAGCAACACTTTTTGGTACAGGACAATTACCTAAATTTGCAGGTGATTTATTTCATACTAAACCACTAGATGAAGAAGCAGACAGCAGCAATTATGCGTTAATTCCAACCGCTGAAGTGCCAGTCACTAACCTTGTACGCGATGAAATTCTTGATGAAAGTGTATTACCATTAAAAATGACAGCACATACTCCTTGCTTCCGTTCAGAGGCGGGATCTTATGGAAAAGACACTCGCGGCTTAATTCGTATGCATCAATTTGATAAAGTAGAATTGGTTCAAATTGTTAAGCCTGAAGAGTCTATGAAAGCGCTAGAGGAACTAACTGCTCACGCAGAAAAAGTACTACAATTACTTGAACTGCCATATCGAAAAATTATACTGTGCACTGGTGATATGGGCTTTGGTTCATGTAAAACCTATGATCTGGAAGTATGGGTACCGGCTCAAAATACCTATCGTGAGATATCTTCTTGTTCAAATATGTGGGATTTCCAAGCTCGACGTATGCAAGCTCGTTATCGTAATAAAGCTGACAATAAAACCTATTTAGTACATACGCTAAATGGTTCTGGATTAGCAGTTGGTCGAACGCTGGTTGCCATTATGGAAAACTATCAACAAGCAGATGGCACAATTAAAATTCCATCTGTTTTAGTTCCTTATATGAATGGCGTTGAGTTTATCGGATAAGATAACTATATATCACATAGACAATAGCGCTAATAATTAGCGCTATTTTTTTATTAATTAAGGTAGGTGGAGAAATGATAAAAGGAGTTATGCTTTCAATAATGGCATCATGTTTATTTGGGCTACTTTATTACTATCCTGTTTTATTAAATCCCTTATCTGTTGTTGATATTTTTTGTTGGCGATTATTAACATCCTTTCCTGCAATAGTTGTATTGATCATCGCTGGAAAACAGTGGCCAGCCATAACTGCACTATTTAGCCGAATAAAACAACAACCTCTTCTTTTATTGGGGTTATTATTTTCTTCGTTTTTGCTCACAATACAGATGATGATTTTTATCTGGGCGCCACTTAATGGACATGGACTATCCGCCTCACTAGGTTATTTTTTATTACCATTAGCAATGGTGATTTCTGGACAGATCGTTTATAAAGAAAAGCTTAGTTTTTTACAAAAAATTGCGGTTGGACTTGCTGTATTAGGCGTTGCTATTGAAATCTACATTACAGGTGCATTTTCATGGGAAACAGTTGTTATTGCCTTGGGGTACCCAATATACTTTATAGTAAGGCGCAAATTGCAAATAGATGGCATTTCTGGCACGTTTTCTGACTTTTTATTTATCTTCTTAGGGTGCATTGTATATTGTGCTTTAAACTATCGTTTAGACAAAATAATCAGTGATCTTTCTCATTTCCATATTTATATCCCTATGCTAGGTATCATCACTGCGGTTGCTTTTGCAATGTATTTCGTTGCTAGTCGTTTATTGCCCATGGGATTATTTGGCTTAATGGGATACGTGGAACCCGTGCTACTAACACTTATTTCAATAGTATTTTTACATGAAACAGTCTCATTAAAGCACATTGTGTCATATGGATTTATTTGGCTATCAGTTTGTATTCTAGCTTTGGAAGGTGGGATTTTTGTTATGCGAGCAATAAAACGTAAAAGAATTTAGTGGATACTAAAAAGGCACAATTCATTGTGCCTTTTGTCAACCTCTTATCTATTATTTACTAAAAGTGACATAATGACCATAACTTTCTATGATGTCTTTGATCCTATCAAGCGTTTCTCTTGGTGGCGCTTCAACTCCTTCCAACTTATATTCATCGCCAAGTGTATCCCATTTATATGCCCCCATTTTATGATAAGCAAGTAATTCTACACGCTCAATATTGTCCATCCCGTGAATAAATTGACCAAGCAAATGCGCTGAATTATCATCATCGGTCCATCCAGGAACAACTACATAGCGTATCCAAGTTCGTTTATTGATTTTTTGTAAATATTTGGCAAACTCAAGAACCCGCTTATTAGGGACACCGACTAATTTTTGATGAATATCATCATTGACTTGTTTTAAATCAAGCATAACTAAATCAGTGACATCTAAAAGTTCATCAACAACATGATCGAGTTGTCTTGCATAACCATTTGTATCTAAACATGTGCTGATCCCCTCTTGATGACAGGCTTTAAACCATTCTGTAACAAATTCAGCTTGTAACGTTGCTTCACCACCAGAAGCCGTTACCCCACCACCATTTGGCATAATAAAACTTTTATAAGAAATAATTTCTTTCATCAGTTCTTCAACTGTGACTTCTTTTCCTGCTTTTAAATCCCAAGTATCACGATTATGGCAATACAAGCAACGCATTAAACAACCTTGAAAAAAGACAATAAAACGGATTCCTGGACCATCAACAGTGCCAAAGGATTCAAAAGAGTGAATGCGACCTTTAATAGGCGATTTTGTTGTCATAATAATATTTTGTTGTTCCATAGATAATCTCTAATCATTGCTCATATTACTTTTAATAATTTTAGCGCCGATAGCATTTGGCTTACACCAATTATATTAATCGACGATAATTATATTTTGTTTAATTATACCGAATAAATACCAACAATATTCAATTATTATCATCATATTGATATTTAATTAAAGTTGTCACCAATATTCTTTATTCTTTCAAACTAGATAAAAAAATAGCGCCCTTAAGGACGCTATTTCGATTCAGTTAATCAATTAACTCAACTACATTGCTTGCGTAAATGTACGATTGATTACGTCATTTTGTTGTTCTTTAGTTAATGAGTTGAAGCGTACTGCATATCCAGAAACACGAATGGTTAACTGTGGATATTTTTCAGGGTGCTCCATTGCATCTAATAATGTGTCACGATTTAGAACATTAACATTTAGATGTTGACCACCTTCAATTGTTGCTTCGTGATGGAAGTAGCCGTCCATTAAGCCAGCTAAATTGCGTTTACGCACATCATCATCTTTACCTAATGCATTTGGAACGATAGAGAAAGTATAAGAAATACCGTCTTTAGCATAAGCAAATGGTAATTTAGCAACAGAGGTTAATGAAGCCACTGCACCTTTTTGGTCACGTCCATGCATTGGGTTAGCACCTGGGCCAAATGGAGCACCAGCACGACGACCATCTGGAGTATTACCCGTTTTTTTACCGTATACAACATTTGAAGTAATAGTTAATACTGACTGAGTAGGGATTGCATTACGATAAGTTTTAAGTTTTTGAATTTTCTTCATGAAACGTTCAACTAAATCAACAGCAATATCATCGACTCGTGGATCATTGTTACCGAATTGTGGATATTCACCTTCGATTTCAAAATCAGTCGCTAAACCATCTTCATCACGGATAGTTTTCACTTTTGCATATTTAATTGCAGAAAGTGAGTCAGCCGCAACAGAAAGACCGGCAATACCACATGCCATAGTACGAATAACATCACGGTCGTGAAGCGCCATTAATGATGCTTCATAGCTGTATTTATCGTGCATGTAGTGAATAGCATTTAATGCTGTTACATATTGTTTTGCTAACCAATCCATAAAGTGGTCTAAACGAGCAAACACTGTATCGAAATCTAAATACTCATCAGTGATTGGGGCTTCTTTAGGACCAACTTGCATTTTTAATTTTTCATCCACACCGCCGTTGATTGCGTATAGAAGTGTTTTAGCAAGGTTTGCACGCGCACCAAAGAATTGCATTTGTTTACCCACAATCATTGGGCTTACACAACATGCAATAGCATAGTCATCATTGTTAAAATCAGGACGCATTAAATCATCATTTTCATATTGTAATGATGAAGTATCAATTGATACTTTTGATGCGAACTCTTTAAATCCACTTGGTAATTTTTCAGACCAAAGGATAGTCATATTAGGTTCTGGAGATGGACCCATTGTATATAAAGTATTTAAGAAACGGAAAGAAGTCTTAGTAACTAAAGTACGACCATCAACTCCCATACCTGCGATAGATTCAGTTGCCCAAATTGGATCGCCAGAGAATAATTCATCATATTCAGGAGTACGTAAGAAACGAACCATACGTAATTTCATAACGAAATGGTCAACAATTTCTTGCGCATCTTTTTCAGTAATTAATCCAGCTTCAAGGTCACGTTGGAAGTAAATATCAAAGAAAGTCGACGTACGACCTAATGACATTGCTGCACCATTTTGTGATTTAACCGCAGCTAAATAACCGAAGTAAGTCCATTGCACTGCTTCTTGTGCTGTTTTAGCTGGTGCTGAAATATCGTAACCATATTTAGCGGCCATTTCTTTAATTTGACCAAGCGCACGATGTTGTTCTGCGATTTCTTCACGGCGTTGCATAGTCATTGCTAAATCAACACCGTTTTCGAAATCTGCTTGTAATGAATTGAATTGTGCAAATTTATCTTGCATTAAGTAGTCAATACCATAAAGTGCAACACGACGGTAATCACCAATAATACGACCACGACCATAAGCATCAGGAAGACCAGTAATAACACCTGATTTACGACAACGAAGAATATCTGGTGTATAAATATCAAAAACACCTTGGTTATGTGTTTTACGGTATTCTGTGAAGATTTTTTTAACTAAAGGATCAAGAGTTCTGTTATAAGCTTTACAAGAATTCTCGATCATTTTGATACCACCAAACGGAATAATTGCACGTTTTAGCGGTTTTTCAGTTTGTAAACCAACAATTTTTTCTAAATCTTTTTCAATATAACCTGCATCATGAGCAGTAATTGTCGAAATAACACTAGTATCAAAATCCACAGGGGCATGGGTAGCATTTTCAATTTTAATGCCTTCCATTACTTTATCCCATAACTTAGTTGTCGCTTCAGTTGCGCCAGCTAAGAAAGACTCATCGCCCTCATATGGCGTGTAGTTTTTTTGAATAAAATCGCGGACATTAACATTATTTTGCCAATCACCATCTTTAAAGCCTTTCCAAGCAACTGCTTGTACTTCGTTTAAATTACTCATAGTTTTTCACCTCAGGTTTACAAAAATATCTATTTATCCCCATATATATGAGGGTAAATATTATAAAATCAATGTGGCTTACGTAAATATAAAGCCCAATAAGGTAGCGCCACAGCTAAACCACCTAAAATATTCCCTATTGTCACTGGGATTAAATTGTTAAATACAAAATGTGTTACTGTTAGCTCTTTAAATGCATCTGGCGATACACCAACTGCTTGCCAAAATTCAGGAGAAGCAAAATTGTTAATAACAATGCCCATTGGGATCATAAACATATTTGCAATGCTATGCTCAAAACCACTGGCGACAAACATGGCGACAGGTAATACCATAATGAGCATTTTATCGAGTAAACTACGTCCAGCATAACTCATCCAAGCAGCCAAACAAACCATTAAATTAGCGAGAAAACCAAGACACACAGCTTCAATAAAGGTATGATGTAATTTATGATCAGCTGTTTGTAGAACATTCAATCCCCACAAACCATTAGCAACCATATACTGACCAGAAAACCAAATAACTGTGACAAACAGTATAGCACCAATAAAGTTACCGATATAGACCAAAATCCAATTACGGATCATTTTCGCCCAACTCACTTTGCGAGTCATTTTGGGTAAAATGGTTAATACGGTTGAAGTAAATAAGTCCGAACCACAACAAACAACCAGCATCAGTCCTAATGAAAAACAGATACCACCGACCAATTTTGCTAAACCAAAAGCAACGGTTGCGGTTCCAGTTGTTACGGTAATATAAAATACGAAAGCAATAGAGATAAAAACCCCTGCAAGAATCGCAGATAACATTGTGCTACATAAGGGTTTATTTACTTTGTAATTACCAATATCTTCGGCAATTTGGGTCATTTGTGCGGGAGAATAGGAATCTACAAGTTTATCGGTACTCAAACTAACATCCTCAAAAAAACTAGGGTTTTATGAGAGGCATAGTATACTCAAAATTTGAAGCAGATCACGTTTTTTTTATTAAAAAATTTTAAAACTAAAAAAATCGCTGTTTATTAAAAGAGTTGCTTATCGTAAAAAATAAGTAAGGCAAGTTTTCTGGAAACCTTATCCACAATGGAAACGTACGTTGTTTATTTATTGTTGCATTCTAACACTAAATTAATAGTTAGATTAGCTTTTTGGTGCTGTAAAAAATTGAACTGTTTTTCCATAAAAATAGCCAAGTAGAGCATTGATTTAATTTAAATTTTCGATTAATGATTTTTTGATAAAATCAAGTGCTTATAGTGTGTTTTTGGGAGATTTTGTATTTGAGTAAAGCCTATGTGGATATGGTTAAGTTTTGGAGATTTTAACCTTTTAGGAAAATAAACAACGTTAGTATCAAAACCCAAAAACTTACCGACCCAAATACCTTTAAGACTGCCCCTTTTAATACCAACCATGCCTTTGACATCGGCAGTCAGGGAAGTGCTTTTTTTGATTTTCCGTCATTAAAGCGCAAAGCTCGCAGGCTCTGCCAGCCCCCGCCCCCAAAAATGAGGCGGGGGCTGTTCTTTGATAACTTAGCCAACTACAATCATATAAGTATCACTGCGCCTTAATGATTAAGAACTCAATGCTAAAAGCTAAGGTGCGGTGCAAATAACATCGAACACGTCAATGGTGGTATCCTCCATGTAACTTACAGAGTAGTACTCACTTGAGACAAAAACCTTGCTACCATAGTCAGAATCTACACAAAAGCCGTTAGTCTGGAAAACTTTATCAGGGTAATAACTTAAGTAGCCCCACTCGGTTAAAAAGCCTGCACCTATTTGACGCTGGAAATAATTACCACTTGATGACGGCGTGGCATCCTCTATGCCTTCTAAGCATGGAAACCACTTATCCTTACCACATTTCGCATTGGTTAACTCTCTGACTCGTGGCAAACGATACCCCAAACTACTACACCACGATGCTTGTTCAGAATAACTCCTCTCTTTACGACCTCGATTGATAAACCACTTCTGCAATACAAAACCGTACTTAATCACCACATTACCACTTCTATCCCTACCCTCTAACTCAAATGTCTGTGGCAAAGATGGTACTGTAAGTCGACTAGGATTATCTGACTGTATTTGCGCATCACTCACTCTAGGACCATTTAATGTTACCCGCGTTACATACTGAGATTTATCATCAATCCATGAATCGTATTCTGTTATGCCCCATGCGCTTGTAAATGAGTCCGAACGTGGCTGTATCCAACTCACAGTAGCCGTTATTCCACCATGAGTAACAGGCGACCAGGTCAATTGACTTGCATCCACCCCACCTATATCTAAATCAAAATATAATCCATCAGCACCCGTAGTAGGAAAATTTCGGTCGTAGAATGTTGAATTTGTTGACTGAGTTAAAAAACCCTTATCAGAATTCCATATGCTAGCAGGTCCTGCCGCTTCATCTTCACCATAGTAAAGATTCGGCCTTGCGTAACAAACTTTAGGCTGTGAATTTGGATTGATATAATACGCCACCGTACTACCCCCAAAAGTCCTGCTATTCGGTATACCATACTGAGTAGTTAAATTACCATCTGTACTACTTAATGTTACCTTATAAGGTGCACTACATATATCTAATGTATCACTACGACTTACTGCATTACCATTTTTATCAGTGAAACTCACCGATAAATTCCCCGTTGCAGTCACCCCATTAGTACCCTGACCATCTCCATCATCATCTCCCCAATAGTTATACGGCGCTCGAATAAGTGCATCTAATCCTATTGAGTTGGTTGACGGCGGCACCAACATCCCTATATTACTAAGATTACTTTCATTTATTAGCCTTATTGGATTTGTCGCACTTGATGTATTGGTTGATGGCGTAACCGTTGTACCATCCGGCAAGGTAATAAACAACAACGCATCAGTGGTAGTCACTTTAGTTTGACCTCCATCAAACGTTAAATACGGCGCACTACCTTGAATCACTTGGCTAGTATGAGCTGTTAATGCCTGTGAGCTGAGCGAATACGGCAATAACAACACTGGCGTTAATGCCAACGGGATTTTTGCAAAAAATTCGGTAGATAATTTTGATGATATAAACGAGGAAAGAATAAAAAACTGTCTAATGCGATTATTGGATAAATTTAAGACATCGGTTTGCCATGTCAGTTGTCCATAATTATACTTCATAGCATCCTGTCCGTTAATTAAAATATTTTTTACTTGTCTTTTTTATGTTCGTTAACTTATAAAATAAGATAACCTAATTTTCACCGTTAAAATTATAAGGCTTAAAAAAAACTTAGCTAGTTTTTTTGGGGATTTTTTGTAAGGGAATGTAAAGGAAAGAATGGGTTAAGCTTTGGGAAAAGCTTTAAAGGATTGAAAATCTTAGCTTTTGTTAAAAAACAACAAAAAATATAATAAAATAAATACTCTATCTAATTTTTTTATAATTTTCGGGTTTGGATTTCGGACGTGTTGAGCTGTTGGTGAAATAAATAGCAGCAGTGACAACGGTCGAGTTAGGGTATTTCTAAATTTCTTAACGACTCACACTTTGACTACAGAATATGACCAACTTATATTTAATTGCATCATCCTAATATTCGTCTCTTCGAGGCTATCTTCGTTTTGCTCAGATGCTTTAATTTGTTCCAGACAAATTTGTGTTCTCAACTAACATACCCATGCTAAACATCTCTGTTTGATATGGGTTGGGATTTAGTAGAAAATGATATAAATTAAACTTTATCACCATTGTTGTTTGTTCAGAATTGAATAGCTCCTTATCATTCGTTATAAATAATAAGGAGCAATTATCTATGTTGGTTACCCGCTTATTTATTATCCAAAATCCTACTGACTTTTATTAGATAATTACGTGATTCTTGAGAAGCATGAGAAGTGACAAGTTTTCGATAAACTTGTTGTGGTGTCATCGAGTTTATCATGTTGATTGCTTCATTACGATCATTTGAGAATGTACGAAGCACACTACCTGCCCCACCGTTATAAGATGTGATCATGGCATAACGTAATGAAATTGGATTATTAATTCCAGCCAAATATTTTGTTTTTAGCAATGATAAGTAAGCGGTTCCCATATCAACATTATTACGCGGATCGAGCAAAAATTTTCGGCTTGGTTCTCCTGATTTACCCCGTAATTTAAAAATATCACGACCTGCTGTATGTTGTTGCACTTGCATAAGACCAAGGGCATCTGTTCGACTAACAGCATAAGGGTTAAACGCTGATTCCACTTCTATAATAGCTAAAATGAGTCGCTCATCAACAAAATAACGATTTGATGCCTCGGTAACAATTGGTAAGAATTTTCTAGCTCGCTGATTAATATGATTTGGCACAAGTTTGATTTCAACATAAGTAATTTTGTGGGTGCCTGATGTTCGTTGTTTCAAATTATTGGCTAGCACATAATCAGCAAAACTATTTGCTCTACCATGCCAACGAATAGGTTGATGTTCTTGATCCAATACCTGATTATATAAAAATGGTTCACCAGACAAATCTTGACTGATTTTATCATGGCGAATAATATCCACTGGTTCAGGCATAAGTAAGGTCGAAACTATCGCCTCTTTTAAATTTTCTATTGGTGATTCAGACATGGTTTCAATCGTGATCATACCCGAAACAAAGTTAATATGGACGCGCGTTTGTAAATTATCTTCATATTGAACATAGTCTTTAGGGCCAGCTATCAAAATTTCTTTAGGCCCCCAAATTTGTTCAATATTATTAGCATATTGACTAATCAAAATATTAAAGGCATTGGTATCTTTAACATAATAATCATCATTACGATTTTTCGAATTTTTGCTAGGGCAACCCGTTAAAAGGCTCACAGTGATGAGTAATGTGAGAATTTTTTTATTATTTGTCATTTGATATCTCAATTTTGGGGTTTATAACCATCAATAACAATTTCTTCGCCTTCAAATAGAAATTTGATCATTTCCGCTTCAATCTTTTTACGATGCTCAGGATTCATCATATTGAGCTTATTTTCGTTAATTAGCATCGTTTGCTTTTTAAGCCATTCTTGCCATGCTTGTTTTGATATTTCATTAAAAATACGTTTGCCAAGCTCACCAGGGTAAAGTTGAAAATCCAAACCATCAGCATCTTTTTTTAGATAATGACAATAAATAACACGACTCATTTTTATCTCTTTAAAGTACAATTAACGAACTAATGGCTGATTATACCTGAAAATAATGGTAGATAAGAAGAAAATTATTGAATCATCATTTAAAATAATATCGTTGCAAAATGAATATAAATTTAAAATAACTGAATAATTATTTACTTTACACGGCGGTTAATTCGCTTAAAATAACATAAGCTATTTAGTAAAAATAAATTAAGGATTAAATAATGCAGTCCAAAATTGCACGAGAACTATTTGATCAAGTTATTTTACCTGTTTATGCACCGGCTCAGTTTATTCCTGTTAAAGGCCAAGGTAGCCGAGTTTGGGATCAAGATGGTGAAGAATATATTGATTTTGCTGGTGGCATAGCAGTTAATGCGCTGGGTCATTGTCATCCAAGACTAGTTAAAGCTCTGCATGAGCAAAGTGAAAAGTTATGGCATGTCAGCAATGTTTTTACTAATGAACCGTCACTAAATCTTGCGCAGAAGCTTATTGATAACACTTTTGCTGAGCGTGTGTTTTTTGCCAATTCAGGGGCGGAAGCTAATGAGGCCGCGTTTAAGCTAGCGCGATATTATGCAGCACAAAGATATAGCCCTTATAAGAGCAAAATCATTGCTTTTTATCAATCTTTTCATGGTCGTACGTTTTTTACTGTATCTGTTGGTGGTCAAGCAAAATATTCTGATGGTTTTGGACCAAAACCTGCTGATATCATTCATGTTCCTTTTAATGATCTTAATGCCGTTAAAGCGGTAATGGATGACCATACTTGTGCGGTTGTATTAGAGCCAGTACAAGGCGAAGGCGGATTAACGTCAGCAACACCAGAATTTTTACAAGGTGTGCGTGAGTTATGTGATGAACATAAAGCACTACTTGTATTTGATGAAGTACAATGCGGGATGGGGCGAACAGGCAGTTTATATACTTATCAACAATATAATGTAAAACCCGATATTTTAACCTCCGCTAAGGCATTAGGGGGTGGATTTCCAATTAGTGCTATGTTAACAACCAATGAAATTGCGTCAGTCATGCATCCTGGCGTGCATGGTACCACTTACGGTGGTAATCCTCTTGCTTGTGCAGTGGGCTGTGAAGCTTTTGATATTATTAACTCCCCTGAAGTACTTGATGGCGTACAAAAACGGCGTGTGCTGTTCATTGAAAAACTCGAAGAAATTAATAATCAATTTAAACTATTTCGTGAATACCGAGGTAAAGGATTGTTGTTGGGTGCAGAGTTACAACCCAAATTTCACAATAAAGCGCGCGATTTTTTAAACGTTGCCACTGAGTTTAGGGTGATGATCTTAAATGCTGGTCCAAATGTGCTGCGTTTTACACCATCACTCATTATTTCAGATGATGAGATAAAAGAAGGTATGTTGCGATTTGCAAAAGCCGTGGAAAAGGTTGTCAATGCTTAAGTTTTTCTATACAGTAACGGCATTTTAATCAATTAAGTGCCGTTGCATTTAAAGGATACTTATTTATGACCGATTTTCACCGATTAAATTATGCCAAAACTCATTTTATTTTAAGTGCGCCCGATATTTCTCATCTACCTATTGACAGTGGTGTAGAAATTGCTTTTGCGGGTCGCTCTAATGCAGGTAAATCAAGTGCACTAAATACCTTAACCAATCAAAAAGGTCTCGCTAGAACGAGTAAAACTCCAGGGCGAACGCAACTCATCAACCTTTTTGAAGTTGAAGAAAATTGTCGTTTAGTTGATTTACCGGGTTATGGTTATGCTCAAGTGCCGGAAGCCATAAAGCGAAAATGGCAAAAATCACTGGGCGAATACCTACAAAAACGCGAAAGCCTAAAAGGACTAGTTGTATTAATGGATATCAGACACCCTTTAAAAGATTTAGATCAACAGATGATCGAATGGGCTGTTTCCGTTGATATTCCTGTTATGTTATTACTGACTAAAGCGGATAAACTGGCTTCTGGTGCGCAAAAAAAACAGGTTAACATGGTCAAAGAAGCTATCTTACCTTTTCAGGGGGATATTACTGTTGCGCCTTTTTCATCGCCTAAACGCATTGGACTTGAAGCGCTAAAACAAAAACTGGATGAATGGTTTAGTCAGCAATAAAGGAAATCCTTTAATGGATAGTTCAACATTTTCGTTTCAATCTTTATCGCCAGATCTTATTCTTGATAGCTTATCTTCAATAGGCGTACATGTAGATTCTGGTTTAACCGTATTAAATAGTTATGAAAATCGGGTTTATCAATTTCAAGATGAGGATCGCAAACGTTATGTTGCGAAATTTTATCGCCCTCTCCGCTGGAATAAAAATCAGATTTTGGAAGAGCATCAATTTACACAGCAATTAGCTGATGCTGAAATACCCGTTATTGCGCCATTAACATTTAATCATACCACGCTACACGAGTATCAAGGTTATCTGTTTGCCCTGTTCCCAAGTGTGGGGGGCGACAATACGAAATGGATAATATAGAACAAATGGAATCGGTGGCTATGTTTCTTGCCCGTATTCATCAAATTGGTGCAAAGCAGCCTTTTTTGCATCGCCCAACTATTGGGTTAGAAGAATATCTCTATCATCCTCAAGAAATTTTATTATCTTGTCGCTTTATTCCTAAGAAAGTGCAATCTGATCTTAAAATAACCTTAGCGCAATTAATTAAAACCGTTGAGCAATACTGGCATAACGATTGGCAACCTATTCGCCTACATGCCGATTGTCACGCAGGCAATATTTTATGGCGTGATAATGCAATGTTTGTTGATTTTGATGATGCGCGTAATGGTCCTGCTATTCAAGATCTGTGGATGTTGCTTTCTGGCAATCAGCAAGAGCGACGCATACAGTTAGATATGCTAATTGAAATGTATCAAGAGTTTTATGACTTTGATAACCATCAATTACAACTTATTGAACCTTTAAGAGCAATGAGAATGGTTCACCATTTAGCATGGATTTTAGAACGCTGGCAAGATCCTGCTTTTCCCATCGCCTTTCCATGGATGACTGATGATGATTTTTGGCGTCAACAATTAGTTGAATTTGCACAGCAAATTACCACCATAAAATCGCCACCACCACAATTGATGGCAATGTTACAAAATTAAGAAATCAAGCAACAACTGTTCTAAATTAGGTTGTTGCAAAACCAATCGTTCTTTTTTTTGCTTAGATAGCTGCTTTATTCGATACTCAATTTTAAGCGCAGTTGACCTATCACCCACATTAACTTGATAAACAATACTGAGATCTTTATGACCTTTTAAATGTTTAGCACCTTTACCATTTTTATGTTGTTGCAAACGCCTAGCAACATCGGTGGTGATACCTGTGTACAATGATTGCTTTGCTGTTCTAATAATATATAAAAACCATACTGATACGTTGTTTTTCATAAATAATCAAGAATAACCAATTTATCTATTTGTTAATAATAGTATTTTCATCTTATTATCAGTATAACACCGATTTTAGTCACTTTTGTGTAAAGTGGATCGAGTAATGCAAAAGTTATAGCTTCGTTTACTTTAATGGGGATAATGTTTAAGATAGGCATAATTTTTTATGTATTTTAAGGCAATAAATTTGAATAACTTTGCAAAAATTATTGAAATCCAACGTGGCGATATGAAATTCGCTTATGTACAAAATGATGAAATCAATTACCTAGACCTTTTTGACCAATTTTTGGCGGAAGAAGGGCATCATGAATTACTCGATCCTAGCGATAAATTAGAGCGATATACTTATTTAATCAATCATAATAAAAGCCAATTTATTTTTAAAATTGATGGTGGCGTTGAACACCGTTTAGAGCGTCGCTTGATCGCCAAAATTACAGGTGATTTTTATTTCAATTTAATTCGTAAACTCGCCAAAATATCGCTTGATAAATGTGATATTGCTTATGAACTTTATTTGGTTGCTTTCGACCAAAAAACAAAGCGTCATTATATGATTTTCAATTTTATTGAAGGACGATCTTTAAAATGGCAAGAAATGAAAGAGTATGGCGAGCAAATAAAAAACTGCATAGAAAAACTGCACAGTTATAATCTAGTCTCTAATGATGTCCATGGTGGCAATTTTATCCTAACACCTGATGGAAAAATCAAAGCTATTGATTTAACTAACTCAGGTTTTATTTGGTTAACTAAAGCCAATGACGCAATTGAATTAAAAGAACGTTTTAATATCAAAATTAAGGTTCCTTTTTTTGCCATGGCAATTAAAAAATTTACTCATGGATTTAAACGGTTATCTCGTAAAATCCGTGGTAAAGAAGATTAATCATCTATAATCATTGTGAGGAATTGGTTACTCACAATGATAATTAATGCGGATATCAAACGTTAGCTATTAATACATAACCTTTCGATTAATCTATAGGATTCATTGTAGGAAAACGCCCAATTATTATACTTCATGACTCCAATAATCTGCTAAAAACGTATAAAGCATTTTTACCCGCAATCGCTTTATGCGATTTAACTGTAAAAGAAAATAAATCATTTTCTATCTTTTGAATCGCTAACTATTTGTTGGTGGGTAGATTTTATGGATTTTTGATTGATAAGATGGTTATCAAATGTTTTAATCAATAGATATTACCAATTCTCAAATAACCACGAAACGGTATAGAATCCTGAATATTTTTTACAAAAATATAATCTAAAAAAGAAATATCACATCTTCATTAAAGTGCCTATCGTTTTCGACTTTCTCATTCCTTTGTTGTTGGGTAGATTTTGTGAATTTTTGATTAGCACGATAGTTATCACATGTTTTAACCAATAGATACCACCAATTCTCAAATAACCACGAAACGGTATAGAATCCTGAATATTTTTTACAAAAATATAATCTAAAAAAGAAATATCACATCTTCATTAAAGTGCCTATCGTTTTCGACTTTCTCATTCCTTTGTTGTTGGGTAGATTTTGTGAATTTTTGATTAGCACGATAGTTATCACATGTTTTAACCAATAGATACCACCAATTCTCAAATAACCACGAAACGGTATAGAATCCTGAATATTTTTTACAAAAATATAACCCAAAACGTGAACATCTAGCTTGCCATCTTCATTTATCTTCAATGGATTTTTCAACTTCAGACGGTTATTTTATCTTTATGATATGCACCCTATTTCTTATCTGGAATAAAGCGTTAGTATTGTTTTATGTTTATTCATTGCTGTAGTTTTTAAAATTACTGTAGACAAGGCAAATAGTGTCTGCATATTAATTAAATTTGTATTCACTATTTTCCAACACTAGCAAATCGATCAATAAACAGCTAGAATTAATTAGCTTATTCTAAAAGGATGGGGTATGAAAAAGTTAATTGGTTATGTTGCCGTTTTAGCTATGCTAACTAGTTGCGCATCTCAAAAAATGATGTCCATTTATCAGACTAATGGCGTTGAAATAGCTCAAAATTCGTCAGGTGTGGATATTTTAAATAAATATAACACGTCACGGCCTATTACAGTCTTTCACTCATCATTATCATTATGCATCGCTCAAGAACTGGATAACAGCCCCGTTGTATTAACCAGTGAAAATTATTTTGGTTCGCCTTGGTGGTCTTATTATAATATACCTAATCAACAATCAATCACGGTTAGTGGTGGCGACACAATCAAGTTAGTTGAAGGTAATCATGTTGTCGCCGAAGCTGTAACTGACTATCTACATCGCACTAAATATTTTGTCAGCTATACCTTAACAACTACTCGCCATCAAAATAACATCCATTATCTGTTCAGCAACATTAAGCAAGCGCAACAATATACCGGTTCAGTAGTAAATGATGGATTTGAGAATGTTAAAACGCTTGAAAGCGCTCATCCTAACCTCGTGATTGAAGCACTCAATAAAGAGGTTGATAAAATTCAAGAATGCTTATTACGTCAATAACGAGCTAGTTTCAATATATTTTTTAATTCTATTATTTATTTTGATATGGAACAACTACTCGTGTTGTTTCACAATAATTTGAGAAACTACTGTAATTGTAATTGCTACCTTAATTTACTTTTATTATGTCATTCAATATTTTCATTGTTCAATAAGGTATATTTGTTTCATTAATTGGAACAAAATCACTTAATCCTATTTTCCATCGTTGCTCAACATATTCTAATAACTCATCGAAATTAGAAAAAACATATTGTTCAAATGAAGTTATTGATTGAATGCACTATCATTATCCGTTAATGCGGGATCTGCATAATATGTACGGAGCTCGTATAAAAAAAATACTTCTTCTTCATCTATTATTGGTCTTATAAGTTGATCTATATAAAGTGAATACAAGGAAAATTCCCATTCTTCATCTTCTTCCTCAGGTTTCTTATATTCAATAGAATAAATCTCAATAAAACGAGTTTTATTTTCTTCGAATCTTTCAAAGAATTGCCCTCTCATTTCGTAGGGAAATGGATGGTAAGGATTATTGTATTTGCTCTTATTCATAATTAATAAAAGTTTTCCTGTCTAAATATTGTCCCTGATATCTGAAGTTTTACTCTATTGATTCGTGTTCAATTTCCTAAATACGCTTACCTCAAACCTGATAGTTTCATTCCCAGAGTATTTCCTCCCGAATAGCCGTTCAGGTCGGTGTGGTAATAGTAATGTGAATGGCAAAATTAAGAGGTAACCCAATAATATTTCATTTTTTATTTTATAACTTTTCAACTAATAATTGTATTCTTGGTTTCCAGCTATTAATCCATTTACTTTCAATTTCAAAGGAATAATTTTTTATAGTGTAATAATCATCTTTATCATGATGAGAAATAAAACATTGATCGACACATTGACAAATCCAAATTAAAAGGTTTTTTATATCAATGTCATTTTTAATTAGAGATAGATATTCTTCTACATTTTTTATTATAATCTCAATTAGATTGGCATGAAAAAAACCTTCTTCAAATAATGAATAGCAAAAAGTATCTTTTATTAAATCATCTCTATTCTGCAACATTTTATTTTTTAATTCATTTTTTATGTGTAAGTTCATTTCAACAACCCAGTCTCTCTTTTTGTTAACACAGATTTCTTTTCATTAAATGTACCATTTGAATTAATACGCTTTTAGATTTATTTCAAGATGAAAATGTCTTATAACGATCTTTGTGAAGATTGTGTAGATATAAATAATCGATATCCCTGAAAGGAACTCTATTAATTTTTGTTTTACTTGTAAATTTGAATATTTCTGTGCTTTGGAATTTTTTGCCTGTTGTTGTAATTGCATGTTTAACTGTATCGACAAAACTGCCGCAGTCGGATCGATCCAAGCCAACCCATTAGGCGCATACGGATACAGGGTCACCCCACCCAGTTCAGCTGGCTAAAGCATCATAATATCCGGAAAGATTGTAAAATAAGCCAGTTTCTCTGTCTAAATATTGTTATTGATACCTGAGGTTTTGCTCTATTTGAATGCCTAAATTGAAAATTCTCTGAAGATAAATTAAGACGGCAAGCTAAATGGTATAACAAAACCAGTCTAGGCCAAATGCTGCATGTCGACACCAAGCAATCATATCTAAAATATAGGGAAACACCAAGACATTTAAAATTCATGATATAAAATATGACAAAGACAAAATAGACAACAATTAACTAGATAAATCATTGTTACATAGTTATTTCATCTAATGACAAGCTAAAACTTGGAATAAAAACATCTAAAAAGTAATTCATTTCAGGGCTACTGCGTTCAGATAAAGTCTTTTTTAAACGTTGTTCAGCCAATTTAAATTCATTATTGCCCGCGCTGAGTTCTTCAATCGTTTTAAGATAAGCACATAATGTATCCGCTTGTTTTACGATGCTTTTTTCTGCTTCATCATAAAAATCATCATCGATTAATGTTCTAAAATCATCTTGTAACTCGTTAGGGAGCATATTAATAAGTTTTTGTTGTGCTATTTTTTCAATCTTTTTATATTCAACCGTGATTTGCGGATTATAATACTTTGTAGGTGTTGGTAAATCACCGGTTATGACTTCTGAAACATCATGATACATGGCTAATAATGCGATTCGCTCAGGATTCACATGACCATTAAATTTTTTGTTTTTAATTATTGCTAAAGCATGTGCGACAAAAGCAACTTGTAAGCTATGCTCTGATACGTTTTCGGTTCTTACATTACGCATTAAAGGCCAACGATTAATTAGTTTCAATCGTGACAAATGAGCAAAAAAATGGCTATTATTCATTTAATTATCTCTTTAATATAAAATAAAAACGCTCCCATCAAAAATAGGAGCGTTTATAATATCTAACAATATTACTTATGATTTTACGCTAGAATCAGCTGTTGAGTACCCAATGCAAGTGGCACTGTTTGCTCTTCTGTAAATGTCACATATTCCCATGCATCTTGTTTCGCTAACAATGCTTGCAATAATTGATTATTCAATGCATGACCAGATTTATAACAAACTACTTCACCAATCATATTATGACCGCTCATATATAAATCGCCGATAGTATCGAGCATTTTGTGACGTACAAACTCATCTTCAAAACGTAAACCGTCTTCATTAAGCACTTTGTAATCATCAACCACGATTGCACAATCTAAGCTACCACCTAGGCATAGGCCTTTAGACTGTAACGCTTCGATATCACGCATAAAACCAAAAGTTCTTGCGCGACTGATCTGGCGAATAAACGATTCAGACGAAAAATCTAATTGATAACGTTGCGAACTACTATCAATAGCCGGATGATGGAAATCAATAGTGAAATCTAATCTAAAACCACTGTAAGGCCTTACTTCAGCCCATTTATCTCCATTCTCAACTCGAACTGTTTCTTTTATACGCAAAAACTTTTTGAGTGCATTTTGTTCTGCAATACCCGCATCAAGTAATAAATAAACAAATGGGCTTGCACTACCGTCCATGATTGGTATTTCAGGAGCATTAACTTCAATAATAATATTGTCAATACCAAGCCCTGCTAAAGCAGAATTGATATGCTCAACAGTAGAAATACGAACATTGTCTTCGTTTATTAAACAAGTACAAAGCATGGTATCACGCACAGACTTTGCATCTACCGGAAAATCCACATATGGATTTAAATCAGTACGACGATAAATGATACCTGTATTTTCAGGCGCAGGACGTAATGTCAAAGTAACTTTCTTACCGGTATGTAAACCAACACCAGTTGCTTGAATAGTCTTTTTTAATGTTCTTTGTTTCACTTTGCACCTACTTTGTTATGTGTTCTTATCGACTTTGACAATAAAAAATCAAATAAGTTCATTTTAATTCGCTTGCTTACGGATAAAAGCAGGAATATCTAAAATCTCACGATTATCAAGAGGAGAAGCTGTTGGTTCATTAACAACTTTCGCTAATTTATCTTCTTGTTGACCTAGAGTATTACTTTGACCAAATAAATCATTGCGTGGCACAGGCTTAGGCATTTTAACTTCTGGACGTTTATCCATACCAATACCAGTTGCAACCACTGTTACTCGAATTTCATCAGACATATCAGGATCAAAAGTCGTACCAACAACAACGGTGGCATTGTCAGAAGCAAATGCTCTAACTGTACTACCTACTGTTTCAAACTCTTCTAAACCAAGATCTAGCCCTGCAGTGACATTGACTAACACACCTCGAGCGCCCGATAAATCGATATCTTCAAGCAGTGGACTAGAAATTGCCATTTCGGCAGCTTCTTCTGCACGATTATCGCCGCTAGCTCGACCAGACCCCATCATCGCATAGCCCATTTCAGACATCACCGTTCTTACGTCAGCGAAGTCGACATTGATATGACCAGGTTTAGTAATAAGCTCAGCAATACCTTGCACAGCACCTTTTAAAACACCATTAGCGGCAGCAAAAGCATCCAGTAATTTAACGCCACGACCTAACACTTTTAATAACTTATCATTCGGAATAGTAATCAGTGAATCAACATGTTTTGCTAATTCAGAGATACCTTGCTCTGCAAAAGCCATTCGTTTTTTACCTTCAAAACCAAAAGGCTTAGTAACAACAGCAACCGTTAGAATACCTAATTCTTTTGCTATTTCCGCAACTACCGGCGCAGCACCTGTTCCAGTGCCTCCACCCATTCCAGCTGCTATAAAAACCATATCAGCACCTTCGATGGCACTACGGATGACCTCACGATCTTCTTCAGCAGAATTCCTACCCACTTCTGGATTAGCACCTGCACCAAGTCCTTTAGTAACATTAGTACCGATCTGGATAGTTTGACCTACCTTAATTCTTTTTAATGCCTGTGCATCGGTATTTGCCGCAAAAAACTCAACACCTTCAATATGCTCAGCAATCATATGCTCGACAGCATTACCTCCGCCACCACCGACACCAATAACTTTAATGACTGCTGCTGGTTCATCATCTGCAACCATAGGCTCAAACATAACTTATCTCCAAATTTACGATCTAGGCACATTGTACAGATAATCATCTACAATGTCCACGAAGTTCTTGAAATATATTAGCTAAAACTCTTTTTTAAACCAACCGGTCAATCGTTTAGCTATCCCTTTTAATGATGATTTATTACTATCTTTTGCATCATCATTTAATAAACTTTGTTTTCCATAATGTAATAGCCCTATCGTTGTTGAACAATAAGGTTTTTGTACATAGTCTGTTAATCCAGATATATTCAATGGCTGCCCAATACGAACTTGATTTTGAAAAACTTTTTCAGCACACTCGACCATTCCTTTTATTTGTGCAGCACCACCAGTTAATACAATACCTGCCGCTAATTGGTATTTGATATTTTGTTTTTTAAGTTCTTCTTGCAATGTAAGTAACTCTTTTTGTACCAACGAGAGAAGTTCTGAATAACGTGGTTCAATTACATCAGCTAGAGTTTGTCGTTGTAGTGAGCGAGAAGGTCTACCACCTACACTTGGTACATCAATAACTTCATCTTTACCAATTAGCGAACCAACAGCGCACCCATAACGAATCTTAATATTTTCAGCATCCATTGGCGGTGCACCAAATGCATAGGCAATATCACTCGTCACAACATTACCCGCATAAGGAATGACAACTGAATGACGTAAAGCACCACCAGTATAGACAGTCACATCCATTGTGCCGCCACCTATATCAATTACGCAAACGCCTAGTTCTTTTTCGTCATCCGTTAAAACTGCATAGCTAGAAGCCAATCCAGAAAAAATAAGTTGATCTACATTCAATCCACAACGTTCAACGGCTTTAACAATATTTCTAGCCATATCATTATGACAGGTGACTAAATGAACTTTGGCTTTCATTCTTACCCCTGATAAGCCAATGGGGTTTTTAATGCCTTCTTGTAAATCAATAGAATATTCTTGTGCAATGACATGCAAAATACGGTGCTCATCTAAAATTCTAACTGATTTTGCTGTATGGATAACATTTTCTACATCTTCAGCCGTTACTTCTTCATCCGATATTGGCACCATCCCTATTTCATTTTGGCAACGAATATGTTTACCTGAAAGGCTTAGATATACTGAAGATATTTGGCAATCAGCCATTAATTCTGCTTGATCAACCGCTCGTTGGATTGATTTAACGACAGACTCAAGATCGTTTACACCGCCTTTATCAACCCCTTTTGATGGGCAATGCCCTACGCCAATAATATTAACAATACCATCAGGAAGAACTTCACCAACAAGAGCAAGTACTTTGGATGTACCAACTTCTAGTCCAACAACCAATTTTTTTTCTGTTGCTTTCATACTTCAGCCTTAATTTATTCCTTACTGCACCATTTTTTCTTTTTGCACTGAAATACCATTTTCGTAACGTAAATCAGCTACCGTTATTCTTTCATTTTCTGGCACTCTTGATTGAATTTCCGGAAATAATTTAATAAATTGTTGATATCGCTGTTCAATGTTTTCACTACCTAACAGCAACTTCATTTCCTGATTTTCAAAGCAAGTACCAGATATGCACTGTTCTACCATCAATTGCCATGCATTACGCTCATCAGTTATAGCCGCTTTAATATGTAATGCCAACTGATTATTAGCTAATTTTTTAGAAAGATTCTCTAATTTATAATAAATTTCTAATGCTGGTTTTGCTTTGCCCTCAGGACCGTATAGCCTTGGCAATTGTAATGTGGCAATACGATCAAGTGGCACGCTAAAAACATTGCCATTTTTATCCAGTAAAAATAGGTCATTCCAATAAAGCACGGGTTTATATTCTTCCACATAGACAATTAACCTGTCTGGCCACTGCTTACGTATACTGGTTTGTTTAACCCATGGAAATCGCATCACTTCTTGCTGTATATCATTAACATCTTGTCCAATATAGGTATTAGGTAACCCTAATCCTAGAATGGCTTTCCGAAGATCATCCTCGGTTGTATAGGTATGTTCTCCACTTAACGTTAATTGCGACAATACCATTTGTTCGGGATCATCCATCCAATTTTTAAAGCTTTGAACTACCCAAATACTAATGAAAATAATCATAATAAAGAACAAAAAGCCTATCAATTGTTCTGTATTACGAAAAATAAGCAGCCGCCTTTTATTTTTATCATCTCGTCTATGCGCTGCTTGCCGAACTTGTTTCATAAAATAAGGCCAATTATAGCGTTGCCAAATTTAAGATTCTGGCTACAAGTTCATTAAATGACCAACCATGTTGTTTGGCTGCCATTGGCACTAAGCTATGATCAGTCATACCAGGTGCTGTATTCACTTCAAGCAAGTACGGATTTTGATCCGCATCGAACATAACATCGACCCGTCCCCAGCCTCTGCATCCAACCGCTTTATAAGCATCTAATGCTAATTTGCGAATCTGTTGTTCTTTGTCATCTGGTAATCCACTTGGACAAAAATATTGCGTTGAGTCCGATAGATACTTTGCATCATAATCATAAAATTTGGTAGTGGGTTTAATTCGAATTGCAGGTAAAACTTCTTCACCGACAATTGCCACTGTAAATTCTGGACCAGCTAAAAATGATTCAATCATAGCCGCATCATCATATTGAAACGCCATGTCAATCGCACTTTTCAATTCAGAGGCTTCATTAACCCGAGCCATACCTACACTAGAGCCCTCATGAATTGGTTTTACAAATAACGGTAATCCAAGTTGTTTTACAATAGCATCAATATCAACCATCTGCGATTTATTAACCATAACATAGTCAGCAACAGGTAGGCCAAGCGCTTTCCAAACTAACTTAGTCTTTAACTTATCCATAGTCAGCGCGGATGAAAGAATATCACTACCGGTATAAGGAATATCTTGATAAGTCAATATTGCTTGAATGATACCATCTTCTCCACCACGTCCGTGTAAAATATTAAATACTTTTGTAAATCCATCTTCTTTTAATTGTGTGATAGCGTAATTTTTCGTGTCAATAAGATGGGCATCAATACCATTTGCCAATAATCCTGCATGTACAGCTTTACCTGACTTAAGAGACACTTCTCGCTCAGCAGAGGTACCACCATACAATACAGCAACTTTATCAACCATTTTTATAAAACCTCTTTTGAAAATAATTGAGTTTTGGCTAGTTGACGAGCAATACGACCAACACTACCAGCACCTTGTGTTAATAATAAATCTCCACCTTGTAATATCTCTTTCATAATTTCAGGTAAGATATCTAAATCTGAAACATAAATAGGATCAACTTTACCTCGATTACGAATTGAACGGCATAAAGATCGGCTATCAGCCCCAGCAATAGGCGGTTCACCCGCTGAATAAACATCTAACATCACAAGCGCATCAACTTGAGAAAGTACTTGTGCAAAGTCATCAAATAAATCACGAGTTCGTGTATATCGATGTGGTTGAAATAACATAACTAAGCGACGATCAGGCCAACCATTTCTAGCAGCTTGAATTGTTGCATTAACTTCACTTGGATGATGACCATAATCATCAACCATCATAATATCTCCACCATCAGCATGAGGAAAAACACCTAATAAATCAAAACGTCGACTAGTACCTGCAAATTTAGCTAATGCATTTATAATTGATTCATCATCAATACCATCTTCGGTTGCAGCAATAATTGCCGCTGCTGAGTTCAAAGCATTATGTTTACCAGGTGCGTTTAATTCTATATGTAGATCTTTATGATTTTGACGACAAACAGTGTAATAACTTACACCACGCTCTTGACGGTAATTTTTGATAACAACGTCCGCTTTTTCATTAAATCCATAAGTAATAATTTTACGTCCTACAATAGGTAACAGCTCACGGTTAATCGGATCGTCATAACACATAACAGCTAAACCATAAAAAGGTAGATTATGTAAAAATGAAATAAATGTTTGTTTAAGGTTTTCAACGCTGCCTTGATAAGTATCCATATGATCAGGTTCAACATTGGTTACAATTGACACCATTGGTTGCAAATGAAGAAACGATGCATCACTTTCATCGGCTTCGGCAATAAAATAACGACTGCTACCTAATTGAGCATGAGTTCCTGCCGCTTTTACTAATCCCCCATTAACGAAAGTTGGATCCAGTTTTGCTTCAGCATAAATTGCAGTTACCATCGCGGTTGTTGTGGTTTTACCATGTGTGCCAGCAATAGCGATTCCATAGCGAAAACGCATTAATTCAGCGAGCATTTCAGCTCGTTGAATGACTGGTATACGCGCTTGACGAGCAGCAACCACTTCAATATTATCTTGTGAAATAGCCGAAGATATAACAACAACACTAGAATCAATCACATTTTCAGCAGCGTGACCAATGACAATTTTTGCACCTAACGTTTCTAGATGTTGGGTCACCGCATTTTCAGCAATATCTGAACCGCTAATTTCGTATCCTTCATTAGCTAGAACTTCAGCAATTCCCCCCATACCCGCGCCGCCAATACCCACAAAGTGAATATGTTTGACTCGTTTCATTTCAGGAATAATTGCCCTTAACTCCGCTAATTCCCTTGTATTCACTATCGAACTCCTAATTATTCTTTTGTTGTGCAGTGTATCGCGCCATATCATCATTGAATATTTGTATCGCAATTATTTTTCTTAGTCCAAACAAATCATTGACCCAAACATGCACCTAACCTGAAACTTTTTGGCAAAATTATTACATAAACTTATATCATAAACTAATCATTTTATCACTGACTCAAGGGTTTGTGCCACTTTTTCAGTGGAATTTACAATTGAGAGACTTTTAGCTTTAATTGCCATTTCAAGTAATTTGTCGCGATGTAAATTTAATAATAAATTTGATAACGATTCAACATTAAAATCTGGTTGCTCTATAATATCAGCCGCCCCTATATCAGCTAATGATTTTGCATTCCAAAATTGCTGACGATCTTTATGCATAAACGGAATAAAAATAGCACCAATACCGACAATTTGAATTTCACTAACAGTTAAAGCCCCACTGCGACAAATTACAATATCTGCCCAACTGTATGCACCGGCAACATCAGATATAAATTCAGTCACTTTATTATTTGTCATATCACAATCTTGATAAGATTGCATTACTGAATTTAACATTCCTTTACCCGTTTGATGCCATACCACATATTTATCCGACAACTTTGTTATCACTTGAGGCACAATGTCATTAAGAACTTTAGCACCTTGGCTTCCTCCCATGACTAATACTCTAATTGGTCCATGACGATCTTTGAATCGTTCTTCAGGTTGTGCAACAGTTAAAAGATCATTACGCACAGGATTACCAACTACTTCAGCCTTAGGAAAAGCGGTAGGAAATGCTTGCAAAACTTTAGTGGCAATTTTAGCTAGCCACTTATTAGTTAATCCTGCAATGCCGTTTTGCTCATGTAATACAACTGGTATGCCAAGGGTTTTGGCGGCGATCCCTCCAGGACCAGAAACATATCCTCCCATACCTAAAACAACATCAGGACGATAGGTTTTTAAAATCTTTCGAGCTTGTAAAACTGCTTTTAGAATTTTATAAGGCGCTTTTAATAGTGCCATCATACCTTTGCCTCGTAACCCTGATATTTCGATAAAATCAATATCAATACCATTTTCGGGGACAAGATGTGCTTCCATTCGATCGGCGGTGCCTAACCATCTTACTTGCCAACCTTGCTTCATTAAATAATGCGCAACAGCAATACCCGGAAAAACATGCCCTCCTGTTCCCCCTGCCATAACTAATAATTTTTTCATTACTTTAATAACCTTATTCTTGCTTGCGCTTGTTGTTGTCTAAATTCAAAATCTATTCTGAGTAATATGGCAACCGCAATACTCATCACGATAAGACTTGAACCACCATAACTAATAAATGGTAAGGTTAATCCTTTAGTCGGTAACATACCTGATGTAACACCAACGTTAACAAACGTTTGAAAACCAAACCATATACCAATTTCACAGGCCAAATAACCTGAAAACAATGAACCTTCATTCAAAGCCCGATAACCAATTGCAAGCGCCTTAAATGTTAAAAAGAAAAGTAATGACAATAAAGCAACCACACCTATATATCCATACTCTTCAGAAATAATTGAAAAAATAAAATCAGTATGGCATTCAGGTAAATATCCCAATTTCAAGATAGAATTTCCCATACCTTGACCGGTAATTCCTCCACTACCAATTGCCATTAAAGATGCAACTAATTGATAACCAGAACCTGTTGCATCTTGCCAAGGATCAAGGAAGGTCAATAGCCGAGTTAATCGATAGGCTTCATATAAGATCAAGCAAATCACCGCACCGACCCCTGTTAGCAAAATAGCAATAAATTGCCACAATTGAGCACCAGCAATAAATAAGATACCAATAGTCACCATAAACAAAACAATAACTGTACCCAAATCAGGTTGCTTAAGTAATAAAATTGAAAGTACTGCCATGACAACCATTGGTTTAAAAAATCCCCAAAAACCACTTTGCACTTCTTCGGATTTACGAGATAAGTAACCCGCTAAAAATAAAAAGAGTGCTAATTTTGAAAGCTCTGCTGGTTGAAAATTGAATACACCTAAGGGTATCCAACGAGATGCGCCATTAATTGAAGATCCAATGCCTAGCACAACGATCAACATAATAATAGCAATAATTAGTAACACTGAACCAAACTGCTGCCAACGTTGCATCGGAATATACAACGTAATAAACATTAAAAATAGTGATAGTCCTAACTGAATAAGCTCTCGTTGTGTATAAAAGAAAGGATTACTTTCGCTAAATGACATCGATGCTGATGTGACCATTATCAGGCCAAATATCATTAAACCAAACACAGTCCAAAGTAATGAATTATCAAATGGTATATTTGGATTAACTTGTTTTTTTATCCAAAAAAATGTCATTGTTTACTCCTATGAACATATTCTTTGGCAAGTTTGGCAAATTGGTTTCCTCGATCAATATAATTTTTAAATTGATCGAGACTTGCACAAGCTGGAGAAAGTAAAACCACATCATTTGCTACTACTTTTTGTGCAATAATTTGTATGGCATCCGCCATTGTTTCAGTCATTGTTGTGACAGCTGGTGCTAATTTAGCTAACAAATTACGATCACGACCAAAACAGAAAACTTCAAGATTATTATTCAGTAAATAAGGAATTAAAGGCGAAAAATCCGCTGATTTTCCATCTCCTCCTAATAATAAATATAATTTGCCCTGACAAACAACACTTTTCAAGGCCGCTTCCGTGCTCCCCACATTGGTGGCTTTAGAATCATTAATCCATTTCACACCATTTTGCTCAAAAACTAATTCAAAACGATGCGGCAAACCTTGAAATGAAGCGATTGTTGCTAAACTTGACTCTCGAGCAATATTTAATTTATCTGCTATAGCCAAAGCAGCTAAAGCATTAAGATAATTATGACAACCAACTAGCTTCATCACTTTGGTCGATAAAACAGGACTATTTTGAGCAATTAAATGTTCACATTGACTATCTAAATGGTAATCACCCATTTTTAATCCAAATGAGACACAAGTATGTTGCTTAGATATTGGTGATGTTAATTTATCATCATAGTTAGTGACACAATATTTTGCATTATGATAAATGCGTTGTTTAGCCTCGGTATATTGCATTAAGCCAAGCGGATAGCGATCCATATGATCTTCTGAGATATTTAAAATTGTTGCAACTGTCGCTTGTAAACTGTAAGTTGTTTCTAGTTGAAAGCTTGATAATTCGAGCACATAGATATCGTAATCCTGCTTTAAAAGGGATAGTGCAGGTTCGCCTATATTCCCGCCAACACCGACTTTAATACCCGATGATTTTATGATATCACCAACAAGGGTTGTTACCGTTGTTTTACCATTAGCACCTGTGATAGCGACAATTTGTTTATTGGATTGTGCATTTACTTCACGGCAAAATAGCTCAATATCACCAATAATTTCAACCCCTTTTTTAGCTGCTTGTTGCAGTTCGGGCGTAGATAAAGCAATACCAGGGCTGGCAATGATTAAGTCAGCGTCAAGCAACCAATCAATATTTAATTCACCTAAATGGTAAGCAACACGTTCGTCTAATTGCTCAATCCCTGATGGAGATGAACGCGTATCAATAACTTTAGGTATAACATTTTGAGCAAGAAAATGCTCAACACAAGAAAGCCCTGTGATGCCTAACCCAATAATAACAACATTTTTGCCCTGATAGCTAACCATGATTCCATCCCGATTTATTCTTAATTAACGCAACTTCAAGGTTAATAAACCAATCAATACCAACATTAATGATATAATCCAAAACCGAACAATAACGCGAGGCTCAGGCCAACCTTTTAATTCATAATGATGATGAATCGGCGCCATTTTAAATATCCGTTTACCGCGTAATTTATATGAACCCACTTGTAAAATTACTGATAGTGTTTCAATAACAAATATTCCGCCCATTATCAGTAATAAAAATTCTTGTCTTAATAAGACTGCAATAATACCAAACACACCGCCCAAAGCTAACGACCCAACATCGCCCATAAAAACCATAGCTGGATATGTGTTAAACCATAAAAAGCCAAGTCCCGCACCAATAATTGCGGTGCAGACAATCATCAATTCACCACTAAATTTAATATAAGGAATATGTAAATAAGCAGCAAAATTAACATTACCTGTTGCCCAAGATACGAGAGCAAAACCAGCTGCAACAAAGACAGTTGGCATAATGGCAAGTCCATCAAGTCCATCGGTTAAATTCACAGCATTACCAGCACCAACAATCACAACGTAAGTAAGCAGAATAAAGAATAACCCCAATTGTGGCATAACATCTTTAAAAAAGGGTAAAACGAGTACTGTTACTGCGCTATCTTTCCCATAAACATACAGACCAAAAGCAACAATTAATGCAATAACCGACTGCCAAAAATACTTCCATCTTGCAATAAGACCGGCACTATTTTTACGAATCACTTTTAAATAATCATCGGCAAATCCAATAATGCCATAGCCAATTAAAACAAATAAGGTGACCCAAACATAAGGATTACGAAGATCTGCCCATAAAAATACCGATAAGATAATCGATGCTAAAATAAGCACGCCCCCCATAGTCGGCGTACCTTTTTTACTTAAATGTGATTCGGGTCCATCATGACGAATAACTTGCCCAATTTGCAATTTTTGTAACCCATCAATCACTTTCTGACCAAAAAATAAAGAAATCGCTAAAGAAGTTAATAATCCTAAAATGGCTCTTACTGTTAAATAAGAGATAACATTAAAAAAGGTAAAATGTTTCACTAAATATTCTGATATCCACACCAACATAATTTTAATCCTAACTCACTATTGTTCAATTTGAATTTTTTCGATGATTTCTTCCATTTTGGCACTACGTGAACCTTTAACTAGCATAGTTAAAGTTGGATATTGACGTAATAACGTTAACAGAAAATTCACAGCATCTGGTTTATTGTTAAAATGGTGACCCACACCACTATACTGACTAATAAATTGACTTAATTTACCGACACTCACAACACAGTCAAGTTTTTCATCATGAGCAAGTTCACCAATTTGTCGATGATATTTTTCAGCTTCAACCCCTAATTCTCCCATATCACCAACCACCAATACTCGATATCCTGCTTGTTTTGCCAAGGTTTTCACTGCCGCCGACATTGAACCAACATTAGCATTATAAGTATCATCCCAAATTAATTGGGTTTGATTTAATTTTATTGGAAATAACCGACCTTTTACTGGTTTTAAAGTAGCTAAACCTTGCTGAATCTGACTAAAGGTTGCACCAACAGAGATCGCTAAAGCTGATGCCGCAATAGCATTTGCAACATTATGTTGTCCAACTAGCGGTAATACAATTGCGCATTCACCTTTTGGGGTATGTAATGTAAATGTCGTTTGTTGAGCATATTCAATATTACTCGCATAAAAATTGGCTGATGAGTTGGCCAACGAAAATGTCCAAGCTGTTTTATTTGTTAGCTGAGCAAACCATTTATCTGAGCAACTATCTAAATTAATAATAGCAATACCATCATTAGGTAATCCTTGAAAGATTTCACCTTTAGCTTTTGCCACACCTTCAAGCGAACCAAACCCTTCGATGTGTGCTTCAGCAATATTATTAATTAAAGTACTTTGCGGTTGAACAAGATTAGTAGTATAGGCAATTTCGCCAATATGATTAGCACCTAGTTCTATTACTGCAAATTGGTCTTGCTTGGTTAAGCGCAGAAGTGTTAATGGCACACCGATGTCATTATTGAAATTACCTTGAGTATAAAGAGTCTGACCGCAATTTTGCAAAATGGCTGCTGTCATTTCTTTAACTGATGTTTTACCTGATGAGCCTGTCAGTGCTACAATCTTGGCTGTACTTTTTTGGCGGACAAAATTCGCAATTTCCCCTAAAGCTAAGCGAGTATCTTTGACAACAATCTGCGGTATTGCTTTATCAATTTTATGATCGACAATCACAGCTATAGCACCATCTTTAATAGAAAACTCAGCAAAAGCATGCCCATCAAAATTATCACCAACAAGTGCAATAAACAACGATTGTTTAACGATTTTTCGTGAATCAGTACAAATAGAATCAATCACAACACTTTCATCTGGAATATGATAAGATTTACCATTCACTATTTTTTTTATTTGCTCAATTTCTAATGGAATCATGGTTGATTCTCTACTCCTAAAAGCTTTTTAACTGTTTCTTGATCTGAATAGTGATATTTAGTTTTACCCACTATTTGATAATCCTCATGCCCTTTACCTGCAATTAAAATTACATCATTAGGTTTAGCTTGTTTTAACGTTTGTGTAATGGCTTGCACCCTATCGGTAATTATGTATAGGTTGTCGGTATGATGTAAACCTTGCTGAATATCCTCAATAATTTTCATTTCATCTTCAGTACGTGGATTGTCATTAGTCAAAACAATTTTATCGGCAAACTGTTCTGCTATTGCAGCCATTAAAGGTCTTTTACCGCTATCCCTATCACCACCACAACCAAAAATCACCCATAAAGTTCCTTTACAATGAATTCGACTTGCTTGTAATGCTTTTTGTAATGCATCAGGAGTATGCGCATAATCGACAATGACCGTTGGACTATTTTTAATATGCAATACTTCCATTCGTCCACAAATAGGTTTCAAAAAAGAAGCCATATTAATTACCGCAAAAAATGGAAAGTCCAATGTTAAAAGCGTAGCTATAGCTAATAATAGATTTGAAACATTAAATTCACCTAATAATCGACTATGAATAATGGCATTTCCCCAACTTGACTCCATATGAATTTGGGCACCTTTATCATGATAATCAATCATAGAAACCCCAACATAAGGTATATTTAATGCTTTTAATCGGCGCAATGACTTAGGTTGACATGATACTGCTGTCACTTGAGAAAGTTTTTCAATCCAACGTTTACCATATTTGTCATCATAATTAATAATCGATTTACCAGCAGTTAAAACTTTTTTTTCTTTTTCATCAGAAGTAAATAATGACCATTTTGCTTTAGCATATTTACTCATGGTTTTATGGTAATCAAGATGATCACGACTTAAATTGGTAAATACGGTAGCTACGCAATTTAGCCCTTTAACGCGATCCATTGCAAGACCATGAGAAGAAATCTCCATGGCCACAACTTTGACCTGTTTTTTTACAAAATCAGCTAATAATGTTTGCACATCTATTGCCGAAGCTGTCGTATTAGCTGATGGCTCAATTTGATTATAAATTCCGTTACCAATAGTACCTAAAATAGCTGTTTTGTCATTAAGTAATGTTGTACATTGCGCAATGAGCTGGGTAACTGTTGTTTTTCCATTAGTCCCAGTTACACCAATAACCGACAATTTTTTCGATGGTGAATGATAAAACTCATTGGCGATTAATGATAAACGTTGCGAAAGTTGAAAAACACTGATTTGTGGGATGACCGGTTTATTATCTTTTTTAAGATAGTCAATTTTTAGATCATTCGATTTTCTTTTTGTTTCAATCAAGATAACAGCTGCACCAGCTGAAATGGCTTGAGGAATAAATGTTCGCCCATCAACAGTATGCCCCTTGATCGCAACAAAAACATCATTTTTTTTCACTTTACGACTATCAATACGCAAATGATTAAGTGGGAAATCGTTTAATTTTAGATTACGACTTCCACCTAATAATTCAAATAATGTTTTAAATGAGCTTGTAGCCATCATTTCCACCTATTAATAAATAATCATTTGGCCATCAACTTGGCGATCTGGTTTTACATTCATCGTTCTAAGCACGCCGCCCATAATTCGGCTAAAAACAGGAGCAGAAACCGATCCGCCATAATATTGACCTGCTTTTGGATTATCAATCACAACGACAAGGGAATATTTTGGCTCTGTTGCAGGCGCAATACCTGCGGTATACGCTAAATATTGATTAACATATCGCCCACCTGATAATTTTTTTGCTGTTCCTGTTTTAACACCAACACTGTAACCAGGAACCGATGCTTTGGTTCCTCCACCAGTAACAGCCACCGCTTCCATTAATTGAACTACTGTTTTAGCCTCTTTTTCAGCCACTACACGTTGACCTTTTACCGGTTCTGTGACTTTTAAAATTGATACCGGTCGATAAATTCCATAACTACCAATGGTCGCATAAG
Source organism: Gilliamella sp. X-57 (assembly GCF_057063565.1). Lineage (NCBI taxonomy): Bacteria > Pseudomonadati > Pseudomonadota > Gammaproteobacteria > Orbales > Orbaceae > Gilliamella > Gilliamella sp. X-57. The sequence goes on from NZ_JBXSQI010000021.1 coordinate 51,333, forward strand.
CTCTTGCTAGCTGTAACGGTGTAACACTTAACCCATACCCAAATGCAAATGTCGCTCGTTCAATATCAGCCCATTTTCTGGTTCTATCAGCTGCAATTGAGCCACTAACCTCACCACCTAAACCTAACCCCGTTGGTTGACCAAGTCCAAAGCGGCTATAGAACTCTACAAGATCGCCCTGCTGCATTTGTAAAGCTAATTTACTTACTCCAACATTACTTGATTTTTCCAAGATACCAGCCAAATTGAGTGCTTTTTGATATGACACGTCCTTAATTTCATAGCGATTAACATAAAATGGTCTAGTGTCAATAATAGTATTTAAATTAGCTATTTTCTTTTCTAAAGCTGCCATTACCACTAAAGGTTTAACCGTAGAACCAGGCTCAAATGCATCAGTGACAGCTCTATTTCTCAATAAATTATAATCAATTGATGAACGATTATTAGGATTATAAGATGGACTAGTTGCCATTGCTAAAATCTCACCAGTATGTACATCAATCAATACCGCTGTTCCACTGTCTGCTTTATTAAATTCAACTGCTTGACTAAGTTCGCTATACACCAGTGATTGTAGACGTTCATCGATACTTAGTGTTAAATCTGATGCTGTTTCACTTTCTGTACGCTCTAATTCTTCAATGACACGACCTACTCGGTCACGTCGCACTACTCTCTGCCCAGATTCGCCAATTAACCATTTATTAAAGCTTTTTTCGATACCCTCAGAACCTTTTTCGGTACCATTTTCATCAATATCTGTTAAACCAATTAATTGAGCTATATTTTCTGCCGCTGGGTAATAACGTTTAGATGTTTTCGCAAATGATATTCCCGGTAGTTTTAGTTTTTTTAAATAGTCAGATATTGTTGGCGTTACTTGCTTAGACAAATAAACAAATCGCATTGATGGATTACCCAATTTTTGCGCTAATGTCGACATTGGGATATTTAACGTTTTAGCTAACCCTTGCCACCTGATATCGTCTGCTTTAACGCCCCCCTTTTTTACAACAATTTTAGGATCTGCCCAAACATCAAACATTGGCACACTTACTGCTAATGCACGACCGTTACGATCGGTGATCATTGCCCTTGGCGCATCCATTTCTTGGTGACGAAGCGAACGTTTATTACCTTCTGCAATAAGTTTATCGGGTTCAATAATTTGCAACAATGTCATTCGGACAATAAGACAAATAATCGCAAAAATAATAAAACCGTATACAATATAAAAACGATTAGGAGTAAAATATTGCTTTTTACTATTCAACTTATTGGCTTTATTTGTTTTCGTCGTCTTTTTTACTTTGTTTTTTTTATTTTTAGTGACGGATTTCATTATTTACTCTTTATCACAATAACTGTTTCATTTTGCGGCGTCACATAAGACATACCTAATTGATTCTTCGCTCTTTCTTCTACTCGCTTGGGATCTGCAAGGACATTTTCCTCAATAACTAAATTTCGCCATTCGCTTTCTAATACATCTTGTTCCAATAAAAGTTGCTCGCGTTCAAATAGCTGTTTACGAACCTGTTGCGTTGTTATTAATACAGCACCAGCAGAAATAATAATCATTACAAGTAACATCAATGAAATTTTTTGATGGCCAAACAAATCACCAATAATTAAACCAAATAAACTCCTACTTGGTCTTCTTTGAATATCTTTATCAATGTCGATTTTATCTGGAAAAGTCTCATTGTATTGGTTGCTATTCATCTTTCCTTTCTGCTACCCTTAATAGTGCGCTTCGAGAACGCGGGTTATTATTAATTTCAATAGTATTTGGCTTAATTTTGCCAAGAGATCTTAATTTAGCACCACCATATTGTTTAATTTGTTGTTCTGTTAGTGGTAATCGAGCGGGTAAATCCGGACCTTTACTCTGTTTATTAATAAATTGCTTTACAATTCTATCTTCTAGAGAATGAAAGCTAATAACAGCAAGCCTTCCATGATTGGCAAGAACAGATAAACTACTGTTTAATACTTGCTCAACTTCTTCCAATTCGCTATTAATATAAATACGAATAGCCTGAAAACTACGTGTAGCTGGATGCTTATTTTTATCTTTTCTTGGTGTTGCTTTTTCAATTAAATTAGCCAACTCCAAAGTACGGGTGATCGGCAAAACTTTATTTTGCTCCACGATCGCTCGAGCAATACGCTTGGCAAATTTCTCTTCACCAAATGTCTTTAACACCCACGCGATATCGTCTTCATCACTGCTGAGTAACCATTCACTTGCTGTTAAACCTTTATGGTTATTCATACGCATATCAAGTGGTCCATCACGCATAAAAGAAAATCCCCTTTCGGGGTCATCAAGTTGTGGCGATGAAACACCAAGGTCTAACAAGATGCCATCAATCTTACCCATTAGTTCAAGTTTATCAATATATTGGTACATATTTGAAAACTCACCACGAATAAAAGTAAATCGAGGATCTGTTATCTGTAAAGCAACTTGCTCAGCACGCTCATCACGATCAATAGAAATCAACCGACCTTGTGTACCAAGTTGTTCAAGTATTAAACGAGAATGACCGCCTCGCCCAAAAGTACCATCAACATAAATGCCATCCTTTTTTATATTTAATGCGTTTACAGCTTCGTTTAATAAAACCGTTGTATGTTGATAATCCATCAATTTTTTACTCTTATTAAATAGTTAAACTTTTCAAATTATCTGATAAGTTTTCAATATCGGTTGGTAATGCAGCAATATCATCGTTAATTTGTTGATACCAAATCGCCTCATCCCAAAGTTCAAATTTATTAGATTGACCAACAAACATTGTATTTTTTTCTAATTTTGCGTAAGTACGTAACGTAGGTGGCAATAAAATTCGACCTGAGTTGTCCATCAAACACTCAGTTGCATAACCCAATAACAATCGCTTAATTCTACGTTCAGCTTCTACAATCGTTGATAATGTTGCAAGCTGTTGTTCGATACATTTCCATTCAGACAGAGAATAAAGCGTCAAACAAGAATGGTATAAACCAATTGTGCAAACCATACCTTCAGACAAAGATTCACGGTAACGAGTAGGAATTGCTAACCGTCCTTTATTATCTAAATTGACCGAAATTGCACCACTAAACATGAAAGTACCATTATTTATAAATTTCTTGTTAATTTTTATTTAATATAAATCATCAAGTTAATTAAATAATCTATTTTTACCACTAACCCCCACTTTTTACCACAAATTCTCACAAAATAATAGGTCGTTGGTTAATTATTTATAAAAGATTGGTTTTCTTCCTCAAAATGAACAAATATCACAAAAAATCATAGAGGGAAACATATTATAGTTAAAAAATTTAAAGGACAGTTTAAAACAACAATTGGTAAATTGTGCCTTAACCAATGCCTACCTTTTTATTGGCGAGTTAGCTAAACATTTTGGAGTAGGCGAAGCAACATTAGATGAGCGAATTAGCTAGTTTTTACGACACAAAAAATTATTTATATCAAAAAAATATTAGGGGCTGTTGATCTTTACTGTACATAAATTTCTCAACAATACATTGGCAGCCACATTAACATAAATGCCAGTGATACCATACTGGCATAATTCCTTTCTAACTTATCGTATCTAGTTGATATTGAACGATATTGCTTGATTCTAGCAAAGGCATTCTCGACTAAATGACGATAGCGATAAAGGCACCTATCCATACTGCTTTTATCTATATCCTTACCATAATTACGTTTAGCAATCACCGTTCGTCCGCCTTTTTGACGAACAAAGCACCGAAAAGGCTCGCTGTCATAACCTTTATCGGCTATCACTGTATTCACTTCATCGAGCTTTTCAACTAGGTTTTCTGCATAAGTGATATCATGTCGTTGTCCTTCAGAAAGCTCAAAACAAATAGGCAAACCACCACTATCAACCGCAAGATGAATTTTAGTTGAATGACCACCACAGCTCTGACCTATTTGCTCGGAATGCTCCGTTGCAGCGCCTGTACTATGTTGATGAGCCCTGATAATCGAGCCATCTAGGAACACCCATTCAAAATCCGCTAGTAGTGATAAATGTTTGAAAATATCAACTAATATTCCTTTTTTAGACCACAAATTAAATCGTCTATAGACGGTGCTCCATTCACCAAACTCTTCTGGCAAATCT
>NZ_JBXSQI010000022.1:0-53124 GCF_057063565.1 Gilliamella sp. X-57
TAGCAGTTTAAGCTACAATGAATGGATGTGGGTGAATAGTTTTATGGAATTTTCGGATAAAAACCTAGATACCGAACAGATGCCAGATGAATATGAGTGGTCGGTAAAAATCAATTGGTCAGAAGAATTCGACAAAAAATCCAAAGCCAGCTCGCTTGAAGCGTATCAACAAATAGATGCCGAGTATAAAAAAATTAAGGAATAAATAATGCCATCTAAATATCAACCGCAAGTGTCATGCTGGCGCGAAGATTTATACAAAGGGGTTTATACAACCCGCCATTATTTAAGTAATAATAAAAAATTACGTTATGCTAATGATGATTATTGTGAATTTTCTCGGCGATTAACGGGGATGGGAAGCTTATTAATTAGATGGATTCTTATTATTCTTTTCTTTATATGTGTATTGATGACAATTTCTGGGGTTGATAATCATCTGATTGATGAATGTTTAACAGCATTTGAAATTAAACGGTTGTAAAGTCGCAAAGGCTGTCCCTATGATAACGCAATTGCAGAAAGCACATTTAAAGCAATGAAAACAGAATTTGTGTCGAATACTATTTTTGATTCACTGACGCAACTTAAATTGGAATTTAATCATTATGTGGATTGCTTTAATTATAATTGACTTCATTTAACATTAAATTACCAGTCGCCGATTGAATACAAAAGAAATCGATGATCTTATCTTTTTGGTACTAAAAAGTGTGGACATACCAGGCTAAGTTGATTAACCAAACGAGCTTTAGCCAAAGGACTTTTACGTGATGTTATTACCCGCGCTATTGCCATTTATAGCGCACAATTTATGGCAAGAAGAGTTGTAATGCTTGGACTTGGCGTTTGGATTGGCTTGATTACTTTAATGATTGAAGGGTTAATCTGGTATATTACCGATAATGATCTCGAAAAATGGTTAAAATATAGTGCATTAGGTACTAAAAATAAGAGTCAAAATGCCTTTAAAAATGTGACTGAGCAAAAAGCCGAATTTAAAAAAACATTAAAAAACATGTTTTGTCTTGATGAATCCATATTATCACAGGTGAATAATCAAAATAATACACAACAAGCAGAACAAACTACTGATAATTCATTTTCTGAATATGATGCTTTATTACTGATTATAGATGATTATAATCGGCAAAAATAGTCTCTAATCACTCTATTAGCCGATGCTGTCACCCAAAAAGCCTTAGCAGAGCAATTTAAAAATCAGTACGAATATATCAATGTCAATGGTTATTCAATTGGTGATATCTTTAGTGGCAAAATGAATTAACAACGAGGTTTATAATGAATAAATATTTTCAAATTATTACTGGCAAAATCACCGAACTGCAAGTGATTGATACCAATTTATCTCTATTTGGTGACAATGCCTTAGCCAGTTTGCCGCTACTTGGGCAACAGTGCCGAAGCCGCTAGTCAACTTGGCATGGCAAGCGGTCAAGAAGAAGCTGTCGATTACTTTAACAGTGTGCAATACTTTCGCTGTAAATTGGGTAAATTAACCATACAAGGGATTTTTTGTCGGGCATTTTTTCGTAATATAGTTTTATTGATCTTGGAATGATGCAAAATTGTGTAATAATTTAGAAGGTGAATTAGGCAATAGTATTGATGGTGTGTTTGCCTGTTTTTAATTATCACAAATAGTGAAAAAAGATTTTAATAAATTGATTTTAAAGGATATATAAGTAATTATTTATCACTAACTCAACACCAATGATTTTTAAAAATCACAGCTATATAACGCTATATTTTATTGCGTATTTTAATATTTGCCTTTATATTATTGCCAATAATCTTATTCCAGTTTTACTCTAATCATTTATAAGCACAATTTATGCATAAAAAACGTCTTTCTTTGATTGTAGCGATCATTGCTGTTATTGCTATGGTTATTATTATATATTTTGCTAATCAACCGAGCACCATTATATTACAAGGAGAAGTTGAATCTAGCAGTGTTGATGTTGCAGCTAGAGTGCAGGGGCGAGTGGTTCAATTTAATTATGATGTTGGAGATAATGTTAAACAAGGTGATGAACTTCTTACCCTTTCAAATCCGGCATTATTAGCGCAGCTTGCAACGGCAGAAGCGCAATTAAAAGTGACAATGGCGAGCCGTGATAATACTTATAGTACTAGACCAGAAACCATTGATGTGCAAAAGGCACAGTTAGATAAAGCAAATTCAGATTTAGTTTTAGCACAAACGAGCTATGAACGTATTAATCGTTTAGCTAAAAATGGAACAGTTTCAAAGCAAAATTATGATGAATCTTTTAATCAATATCAAGCAGCGATTAAGGCCCATGAAGCCGCTAAAGCTAATTTAGAATTAGCCGAAAATGGTAATAGTATAGAACAGAAAAAATTAGCCGATGCGCAGGTGGAACAGTCTGAGGCCGCGTTGTTGCAAGTAAAAACGGATGTGAATGAATTAACTTTAGTTGCCCCTATTAGTGGTCAAATTACGACTCGGGTTGCCGAAACCGGACAATTGTATAATCCGGGCACGCCACTTTATTCTATTATAGATTTAAATGATATTTGGTTTACTTTTAATATTCGCGAGGATTTGCTAGGCAATCTTAAAGTTGGTGATACGTTTCAAGTAAAAGTGCCGGCATTAAATAATCAAGTTATTGATGTTAAAGTCACCGTATTAAATGCCTTAGGCCAATATGCAAATTGGCAAGCGACCAAAGCGACGGGGGACTTTGACCTAAAAACTTTTGAAATGCGTGCAAAACCAATTAATAATGTGGCTGGTCTTCGTCCAGGAATGAGTGTTACCACAAAGTGGCAATCTCACTAACATAAATAATATGGAGATTATACACAAAAGGAAAGGGCACTGATGTCTCAATCGCTATTAGAAGTGATTAGATGGGAACTTCGTAAATTAATTAAACAACGTTTTTTGTTTTTATTAGTTTTCATCTATCCTTTATTATTCATTTTTTTATTTCTTTATATGTATCATGCTGGTGTAATTACCCAGATACCTATCGCAGTTGTTGATCAAGATACAACTAAATCATCTCGTACATTAATTCAACAAGTGGCAGCTTCACCGCAGTTACAGGTCGCTGAACGTTATCAAGATCTTTCTTCAGCCAAACATGCGTTGATTAAGGGAAAAGTTTATGCTGTGCTTTTTATTCAACCCGAATTCGAAAAAGATCTTATCGCAGGGCATCAACCAGAAGTAATCGCTTTTTATAATAATCAGTATATGTCGGCAGGTACGATTATTTTTCGGGCGATGAGTTCTGCATTGAAAACAGCTAATAGCCAAATAGTACTGCAAGGATTATTAGAAAAAGGAATTGCTTCACCGGTAGCACAAAGTCAAATGCAAACTATTCCAGCTAGTTTACATCCTTTATATAATCCTACATTAAATTATCTTTATACCTTAATTAATGGTTTAATCCCCACGATTTTGCAGATCATTATTATGATGGCAATGGTTACTAGTGTTACTCGAGATCGCTTTGCTGCAACGAGTTATCAGCAAATCTTACAACTAGCTAATCAGAATATTTTTATCTTTTTATTAGGGCGTATTCTTCCATATTTTCTTTACTTTTTATTTTGTCTGATTTTATTTGATACAGTTTTAATCGCTTATTTTAATTTACCATTAAATGGGCATTTTATATTGCTGATGCTTGGTGGTATCGGGTTTACACTGACTTGTTGTTTATACGGGATTTTTTTTGGTTTAACTGGCTCAACCCTAGCACAAGCTTATGGCAGTGCAAGCTTAGTGGCATCGCCTAGTTTTGGGTTTACTGGTCTGATTTTTCCACGTCTTGCAATGAATACTTTTGCTTATATTTGGGGCGCTTTATTGCCTGTGACATGGTATATACAGATTCGTCTTGATCAAACATTACGAGCGCCAAATATGATGACTTCGTTAGAACCCTTTGTTTATTTATTGATCCAGTTTAGCGTTATGGCATTACTTATTACTCTTTATTTACGAAAAATCCGTAGGCGGTTAATATGATTAAATCTTTATTATTAATTTCCTATGAAGAACTAAAACGTATTTTCCAAAATAAAGCGATAGCCAGCGTTATGTTTGTGGGAATTTTTATCTATTTTTTCTTTTATCCACAACCTTATTTACATGAAGCGATACGAGATGTTCCGATTGCTGTTATTGACCAAGATAACACTAATTATAGTCGAGAGTTAGTTAGACAACTTGATGCCAATAAATCCATTAACATAAACTTACATATTGCGGATTTACAGACAGCTAAAAAATTGATTGAAGAGCGTAAAATCTATGGGGTAGTGCTGATCCCTTATCGTTTTCAGCAACATATTTTAGAGGGTAAAACGAGCCCTATCTCATATTATGGCGATGCGAGTTATATTTTAATTTATAGTAACGTTGCCACCGCGGTTAATACCGTTGCTAGCAATTTTGGTGCTAAAATTTCCATTTCGCGAAAGATAGCGCAAGGCGTTGATCCAGCTGTAGCAACCAATAGTGTTTCACCGTTTAATAGCCAGTTGATAAGTTTATTTAATCCTCAATCAGGCTATGCAACCTATGTTATTCCTGCTGCTTTTATTTTGATCTTATATCAAACATTGCTTATTGGTAGCATTTTATGTCGTCTATTTAGCAAAAACTCTGATTTTGAAATAACTTTTATTAACCAACAGAACGATGCGACATCTTCAGCATTATTACTACTTTTTGGCAAATTACTCACTTATCTAATGCTTTACCTGATCTATTTTATGATGTATACCGTATTTGCAAATTATTGGTATGATTTACCACGCCTAAGTCATCTTGTTGTTTCGTTGTCGTTTATTATTCCTTTTATTTTTTCTACTGCATTATTAGGTAAAGTTGTATCACATTTTGTGCATACGGTGAGTGATGTTTTTTGCTTAATTATACCGTCAAGTATGGTGATATTTTTTGTTACAGGATTATCTTGGCCAAAAGAATTAATGCCACCATTATTCCACTTGATTGGTGATATATTTCCAGTGGTACCAGCCATAATTGGCTCGGTAAAAATAAATCAAATGGGTGCAAGTTTTGCTGAATTCAGTCCACAATATTGGCATTTGTGGATATTAACGGTTGTTTATTTTGGTATTGCATTTATTCTTGAGAAACGAGCCATTCAAAAGGCAATGTCTGCAAATGTTAGGGAAGAAAAATAAAATAGGGTTGTTTTATTTATCATAACTAACCAAATTTAAGCAGGAATGTTTCAACGCCAATTATTAGGTTAGCCATGTATTATTGTATTGGATTATCCCGATTTATCTTTTAGCTTTATGATAAAATCTAATCATTTAAATTAAATATCGTCAATTATCTATAGATTCAAATATAAAATTTCAGTCTTCATCTTGAAGGCTTGTGGATATCGCTATATTATAGTCGGTCGACTAAAAACTTAGTTAACTAAAACAATAAAATAGAAAACAAAATTAAATATAAATGAGTTCCCATGTTAATCAATGCTAAAAACATTCTTGAAAAATTAAATCCACATAATAAAGTAAATTATGATTCTGTATTAAAAGAGGTGATTGCTAATTGGCAGGCAGAATCAGCGCGACCAAAGTTATTAATTCATAGCTGCTGTGCTCCGTGTAGTACTTATGTTCTTGAATATTTGGCTCAATATGCCGATATTACGATCTATTTTGCTAATTCTAATATTCATCCTCGAGTTGAATATGAATATCGTAGTGTGGTACAGCAAAAATTTATTGCTGATTTTAATCAAAAAACGGGGCATAACGTTCAATTTCTAGAAGCGCCTTATCAGCCAGCAGAGTTTATCAAAAAGGTTGAGCATTTGCGTGATGCGCCAGAAGGTGGTGAACGTTGTCATATTTGTTATAAAATGCGATTAGACTTAGCGGCAATTAAGGCTCAAGAACTAGGGTTTGATTATTTTGCTAGTGCATTAACCCTTAGTCCAAAAAAAAATAGCCAAAAAATTAATGAATTAGGATTTGAAATCCAAGAAATTTTTTCGGTCAATTACCTTCCTTCTGATTTTAAAAAGAACAATGGTTATAAACGTTCGATTGAACTTTGTAAAGAGTATGATGTGTATCGTCAATGTTATTGTGGCTGTATTTTTGCGGCTAAAGCACAAGGCGTTGATTTGAAAAACGTGATTAAGCTTGCTAAGCAAGGATTGCAAAAATAGCCATGAGTTGTTTTTACTGTTTGAATTTACACCATAAAATCATACTTCAAAAATTTGTATAACCTAAAACTTCTTGTAAATAGCATTGATTGAAAATAGAACCAATTTGCTATTTACTATTTTTAAAGGCATGCATAAATATAATAGGTTTGAATCGTATATCTATGTTATATTTATATAAATATAACATAGTGCATTAAACTGATAGGATTATAATGTGTTGTCAATTTATCAATTAAAACCTAAATTCCAAGCATTCCTTAGACCTTATGCAATTTATCTTCATGATGCCAATATTACTGCTAATCAGGTAACATTAGCGGCATGTTTTGGTTCTATCATTGTTGCTTTCTTTGTTGGATTATTGGCACAGTATCAATGGATTTTTGTATTGATTCCTTTATGGATGTTTATTCGTATGGCGCTGAATGCGATTGATGGGATGTTAGCTAGAGAATATCACCAAAGATCAAATTATGTAAATGAATATAAAAATCCCCATGTAAAAAATGAGCAAAACAGTTTAATTTATGATATAAATACAGATATTGTTTTAACGTTAAGATATAGATAAGGACTTTATTATGTTAAAAGAGCAAATGGTAGTAAAAAATTCAACCGGCTTGCATGCACGCCCTGTTACAACACTAGTTAAATTAGCTGGTCGTTATAAATCATCAATTGAGCTTGTCTATAATGATAAAGCTATCAAATTAAAAAGTATGATGGGATTACTTGGTGCAGGCGTAAAAGGTGGTTCAACTGTTGAAATCATCTGTGATGGTGAAGATGAACAAGCTGCAATGGACGAAATCCGTGAGTTATTCGCAACAGGCTTTGGCGAATAATTGCTGAGTTAATCTCGTAATCATTTTTAAGAAATTTATTCCGTCGACAATAGTCGACGGAATTGTAAAGAAGGCGTTAACTAAATACTTTATAGTAGACATATTTATCTAATTGAATGGTTAATCTTTGATAATCGAATGTAGTTCTTTATGATCAATCGAAGGTAACAAACGCGTAAATCCTCGAGTAAGATAAAGTAAATAAAGAAAACCCATTGCCAACCAAACTAAACCAACAATCATCGCTGTCGCATCAAGACTTGTCCATAACCATAGTGAGAGTAAAACGCCAATGGCAGGTAATAGCCCATATTTGAATAGGACAGAGACTGTTTTTGTCTTGGTGTCGCCTAAATAGCTTTTAATTACACATAAATTAACAAAGGTAAATGCAACTAAAGCACCAAAACTGATCATTGAAACAACCAAACTAAGATCTAATACCAATGACAGTAAAGAAAAACAGGCGACAAAAATAATCGACAAGTAAGGGGTTCTAAAGCGTGGATGAATCTTATAAAAGATTTGTTTAGGTAACACACCTTCACGCCCCATGGCATAGAATATTCTTGATACACTCGTTTGAGCTGTCATTGCCGATGCAAAGACACCAGTTAAATATGCCGCTTGGAAGAAATTATACATAAAATTACTTCCTAATTGGCTGAGATTACCAACTTGACGAACCACATCTAAACTTGCAGTATCTTTATTATCGATAAAATCACTCCATTTAGGATAAGCTAAGTGAGCACAATAAGAAACCACTAAAAAAATACAACCAGCAATAAGGACAGTCCAGATAATAGCTCTTGGAAGCGATTTTTGAGCATCGTTAGACTCTTCTGCCAAGGTGGCAATGGCATCAAATCCTAAAAAAGCAAGGCATAATATTGCTGCACCAGACATTAAACCACTAAAATCACTTGCATTGACTTGTAGTGGTTTTATCATTGCTTCAGGGGTTAAATCCACATTAACTAAAGTCAAAAATATAAATAACCCAATAAAAATCATCTGAACAATAATTAAGGTGAAATTTACCGAATTAATCAATTTAATACCCAGATAATTTAAGAGACTAACACCAATCAATGACCCAAGTACAAATACATACGCAGGAACGCTAGGAAATGCTTCGTTAAGGTAAATACCTAGTACCAAATAATTTAATATTGGTAAAAATAGGTAATCAAGGATTTGTGCCCAACCCACCAAAAATCCAATTTTTCCACCAAACGTATGTTGAACATACGAATAGGCAGAACCAGCAATTGGAAGCTTATTTGCCATTCGGCAATAGCTTAATGCTGTAAAAAAGATCATAGCTAGGGTGATAATATAGGCTATAGGTAAGTGACCGTTACTTAATACTGTCACTTCCCCATAAGTGGTAAAGATCCCTAAAGGAACCATATAAGCTAAACCAAATGCAATCAATGCAGGTGTGGTTAAAACTCGTTTCATTTTTATTGCGGACATGACTTTGCTCCTCTGTCCCAAAAAACAATAAAAAACTACTAAGTATAGTTTTGCCTTTTTACCCGCTTAAAGCGGCAGGGAATTCTGCCATATTGTGATAATTATGCAAGTTAATTTTTAGTAAAATGATACTAAAGCAAACAAATTATCACCTTTAAAGCATATTATTAATGGTTTTAGTCTAATTTAATTTAGAGTATTTGATTAAACGGTTGAGTTTCTATTTGCATATTTGTGATCCAAATCTATTATTTATTAGACAAAATAAGTGTCAGTGCAAATAAATTATTGTATATTTTATCTACAGTATATATAGAGTGAAAATTGAGTTATTGCAAATAATCTATTATCAGTAAGAGGATCAATTTATGCAGTCAATCCCTGTTTTACCGGTTGATTTAACGGGTGATGTTGTTACTCAAAAATCAACAGTTATCCATTTAATGGTTGAAGCTAGCCAAGCTTATTTAACTAATATTAAAACCTTTTTTGACGATGTTATGGCGCACGAACAAGAAATGGAAACCGATGTGTTACCTGATATTGCTTTACCACACGCTAAAAGTAATGCGGTTAAAACGCCATTTATTGTTGTTGGTAAATATGTCGATGGCATAATTTGGAATAATGGCAATAAAGTCAAATTAGTCATTTTAATTGGCGCGCCAGAACACGCCAATAAAGAGCACTTATCCATTATTGCGAAATTAGCATCGAATTTAGCTAATGATGATTTTGTCGAAGATTTGCTTAAAAGCGATATTCAATCTGTAGCAAATAAGATTAGAGGTTTATATGAGTAAAAAAAAGATTGTTGCGATTTGTGCGTGTACCGCAGGGATGGCTCATACTTATATTGCTAAGCAAAAAATTGAAAATGAGGCGAAAAAACGTGGTTGGGATTATAAAATCGAAACACAAGGTGCCGCAGGTATTGAAAATTCATTAACCGAACAAGATTTTAAAAGTGCCGATGTAATTTTATTAGCGACTGATATTTCAATTGAAAATGCCGATAGGCTTGAGCCTTATAAAAATGTCATAAAAGTGAGTACTGGTGAAGCAGTTAAAAATACTGCCAATATTTTTAATAATGCAGAAACTATGTCGACTAAAGTGGTTAAAGATAGTATTGGTAAAGAGATATTTAGAGCATTGAATACGGGTATTAGTAAGTTTTTACCCGTTATCATTGCATCGGGAATACTTTTTTCAATTGTGTTAATGACAGGTGAGGTAACAAACGATACTATTTTGCCAAGTAATCAATTCTTTATTGATTTAAAACAAGTTGCCTTATATGGCTTTGCCATGATGGTGCCTGTGCTTGCTGCTTATATGGCTTATTCCATTGGTGGTAATGCTGCTTTAGCGCCTGCATTTATTATGGGGTATGTGGTTAATAATCCAATTGGTTCTAACCAAGTCAGTACTGGATTTATTGGTGCAATGATTTTTGGTATTTTAATTGGCTATTTTGTTAAATGGTTCAAAACAGTTAAAGTTCATCCAGTGATAGCTTCGGTTATGCCTGTGATGATTATTCCAACTGTAACGATACTAGTGATGGCACCACTTTATATTTATGGGCTATCTTATCCGCTTGATTGGTTTGTTAAAGCTATGGTCGCAACTTTAAAAGGTATGTCAGAGGTTAATGCTGCATTTTTAGGTATTGGCATTGGTATATTAGCGGCGCTAGATATGGGAGGGCCATGTAGTAAAGCGGCGACTGCATTTACCTTAGCGGCAATGGCTGAGGGGGTTTATGGTCCAAATGGCGTATTTCGTATGTGCTGTGCTATTCCACCATTAGGTTTAGCTATGTCGTCATTGATTGTTTCACGCCCAAAATACACCAAAGAAGAGAAAGAGTTTGGCATTACCGCTTTCTTTTTATCATTGGCGGGTATTACCGAAGGTGCGATCCCTTTTGCGGCTAAAGATCCAAAGCGTGTTATTATTGCTATTGTTGTTGGCACTGCCATCGCAGGTATGCTAGGTATGATCAATGGGATTGAATCATTGGTAGCATTTGGCGGGTTAGTTGCATTAGGTGGGGTGACCAAAGCGACAGCGTGGTATGTCATTGATATGTTTATTGGTGCATTAATTATCGCCGCTATTTTACATTTCACGAAACCAACAGCAGTGGAAACCGAAGTAGTTGCTGATGTTGACTAAAGTCTAAATAATAACCAATGCTACACCAATCATGGTTGGTGTAGCAATTTGTAAATTAAAGACATAAAGTTTAAATTATGCTTGCTGATAAACGATTTTACCGCCTACAATCGTTGTTAATACCTTGACATTTTGCATATCGGTTGCTGGAATAGTAAATGGATTGCGATCTAAAATAATCAAATCAGCAAATTTACCTTTTTCAATTGACCCTATGTATTCATCTTGTTTTAATACATAGGCGGCATTAATAGTAGCGCTACGTAATGCTTCAATAGCGGTTAGATTGCGATCACTGTTTAACCGAGGATGATCGGCATCGATTTGTCTAGTCATTGCAATTTGGAAATCGTACCATTCATTTAATGGATCAATTGGCCAATCGCTACCAAAAGCACATGTTACACCTGCATCAATATATTGCCCGTGTGCTTCTAAACCGTTATAGCGTTCTGGACCAAATAGGGTTTGATATTGTTCAACCATTGCCGAACTACAACCAGCCCATTGGAATGAAAATACAACACATGCATTTAATTGTTTGTATCTGGTAAATTGGTGTAGTGCGCTTAGTTCGTTATGCGCAGTGCTTGGACGAATATCGGCATTAGGTAATGCCTTACGCATTTTTTCAATGGCATCAAGTACAACTTCGATAGCCCCTTCACCAACTGTATGCATATGCGGATGAAAACCAGCTTTTGCCGATTCAAGAATTAGAGCATCTAACATTTCAATGGAATAATAAAGATCACCGTAACGATCTTTTTCGTCGGCTAAATTGTACGGTTTAAGCAAGCGTGCGGTCATTAATGGTGCTTGCATTACACCATCTACAAATAATTTGGTATGCGAAATTTTAATGCCGGGCTTGGGTTGCCAGTTTTTATCGTCGTAACGAGCAGCGAACTGTTTAACTTTGTTAAGTAAAGTTGGAATTTCTTCTATTGAGGATACATCATCTGGCGGTAATTCACGTGCACCAAATAAGCGAATCGATAGTTGGTCTTGTTGTTGTAGCTTTAAAAATGCCTCGGCTTGGGTTTCGGTAATTCGAGCATCCATAACAGCAGTAACGCCTTGTTTATTAAGTTCTGCTTGTGATAATTTAGCAATGTTGACAGCTTGTTCATCGGTGAGCTTAGAAATGCTGTCAAACGCACGCATAGCCGGGGCATCTTCTAATATGCCATTTAATTCACCGTCATCAGTACGACCAATCTTTCCATCGGTTGGTTCAGGGGTGTTTCTATCTAAACCAAATTTCTCTAAAGCGATGCTATTGGCAACTAAAGTATGGCAGTCATTAGAAAACAAAATAACAGGGCGTTTTGTATTTAGTCTATCGAGATCAAAGCGCGTAATATCTGTGCCAATTGGTAAAACCTCTTGCCTTAGCCAGCCACGAACTTGTAACCAATGAGTATTATCACTGATAGAATCTTTATCTAAATATTGTTGTATAATAGCTAATGTATCATCAATAGTTAAGCTTTGATAATTTAAATTACACGACGATAATTGCATACCTCCCCAAAAAGTATGCAAATGCGAATCAATGATTCCTGGCATCATCGTTTTACCTTGCAGATCATAAATGGTTGTGTGATTATCAACATAGTGATTGTTATTTATCTCTTGCGTGCTACCAGTTGCAATAATATAGCCATTTTCGATTGCTATTGCCTCGCAGACACTATTTTGTTTGTCTGCGGTGTAAATATAGCCATTAATATAAATAACATCTGCTTTAGCCATTATGGGGATTCCTTAAATAAAGATCAAAATGAAAGGTCAACGATAGCAGATTTATAAAAAATTTGTCAAATGTAATAATTTTCTTTATTGTGTGAGCAGATTATGCTACAAATATTCCATTTTAGTTACAACGTCACAAGGTGAGCGGATGAAATACCAACAACTAGAAAACCTTGAATGCGGTTGGAAGTGGCACTATTTAGTAAAAAGGCATCTAGAGGGTGAACTAATTACTCGATATATTGAAAAAAGCGCCGCTGAGCAGGCTGTCAATGCATTATTGTTACTAGAACATAATCCAACAGGTGTCGTTGATTGGATAAAAGAGCATTTAAATCCAGATTTAGATAACCGCATGAAACAAACCATTCGGGCAAAACGAAAACGGCATTTTAATGCGGAACAGCAATATACTCGAAAGAAGTCCATTGATTTGGAATTTTTAGTCTGGCAACGATTAGCTAATTTAGCCAAACGCCGTGGATGCACATTGTCACAAACCATTACGCAACTCATTGAAGATGCAGAGCAGAAAGAGCAATATGCAACACAAGTAACAACAATTAAAGATGATTTACTATCACTCCTAAATGCGAAGCCAGATAGTAAAGAATACAAACAACAGAATAGAAAGGTTTAATTATGGGAAAATCCCTTGTTATTGTGGAATCACCAGCTAAAGCAAAAACGATTAATAAATATCTTGGTAAAGATTTCGTGGTTAAATCAAGTGTAGGTCATATTCGCGATCTACCCAAGAGTGGTAGTAGCCAACGAGCTGAAAAATCAACAAAAGAGACAAAAGACAAAGCCGAAAAAAAAGTTAAACGCTCCGAACAACAGATTTTAGTTGATCGGATGAGTGTTGATCCATACAACGGTTGGAAAGCGCATTACGAAATTTTACCTGGCAAAGAACGGGTGGTATCAGAATTAAAAAAACTGGCTAAAGATGCAGATATGATCTATCTCGCAACCGATTTGGATAGAGAGGGAGAAGCCATTGCTTGGCATCTTAAAGATGTCATTGGTGGCGATGAGAGTAAATACCGTCGTGTTGTGTTTAACGAAATCACCAAAACAGCGATCAAAAATGCCTTTAATGAGCCAGCTATGCTCGATATGGATCGGGTCAATGCTCAGCAAGCACGCCGATTTATGGATCGGGTTGTGGGTTTTATGCTATCACCTTTACTTTGGAAAAAGGTTGCTAGAGGCTTATCGGCTGGTCGTGTTCAGTCAGTTGCAGTGCGTTTAGTGGTTGAACGTGAACGTGAAATTCATGCTTTTATTCCTGAAGAATATTGGGATCTTTTTGCTGATTTAAACACAGCTCAAAAAGAGTCTTTAACCCTACAAGTTACCCATTATAAAGACGAAGCGTTTGAACCAAAAGATAAAGTTGCTATTGATATTGCGCTAGCAGGACTTAATCAAAATCAATATCAAGTAACGAATATTGAAGAAAAACCGACAAAAAGTAATCCAACTGCCCCGTTTATTACTTCGACTTTACAGCAAGCCGCAAGTACTCGCCTTGGTTTTGGCGTTAAAAAGACTATGATGCTAGCTCAGCGTTTATATGAAGCTGGTTATATCACCTATATGCGTACCGATTCAACTAACTTGAGTCAAGATGCATTAACTATGGTACGAGATTATATCGGCAACAAATTTGGCGATAAATATTTACCAAAATCACCTAATGTATATAGTAGTAAAAAGAATTCACAAGAAGCGCACGAGGCGATTCGCCCATCAGATGTTACTATTCTTGCTGATAATATTAGTGATATTGAAGCAGATGCGAGTAAATTATATCAACTCATTTGGCGTCAATTTGTGGCTTGTCAAATGACATCAGCCGAATATAACTCAACAACAATTACAGTTAAATCAGGCGATTTTACTTTAAAGGCCAAAGGTCGTACATTGCGTTTTGATGGTTGGACTAAAGTACAACCACAACTGGCAAAAAATAATGAAGATAAAATATTACCACCGTTATCAGTCAACGACAAACTCGATTTAATCAGTTTAAATCCAAATCAACACTTTACCAAACCACCTGCTCGGTATAACGAAGCATCACTGGTTAAAGAGCTTGAAAAACGTGAAATTGGACGCCCATCGACTTATGCAACCATTATTTCGACAATTCAAGATCGCGGTTATGTGCGTTTGGATAATCGTCGCTTTTATGCAGAAAAAATCGGTGAAATTGTTACTGATAGGCTCAGCGAAAACTTCAATGATTTGATGAGTTATGATTTTACCGCACGTATGGAGCATGCACTGGATGAAATCGCTCATAAAAAACAAGAATGGCGCGAAGTACTTGACCAGTTTTTCAGTGATTTTAGTCAGCATCTTGAGGTTGCCGAACAAGCGCCTGATAAAGGTGGTATGCAACTTAATCCATTAGTATTAACACCTGAAATTAAATGCCCTAATTGTAGTCGTGAAATGGGCATTAAAACTGCGGGTACAGGTGTATTTTTAGCCTGTTCAGGTTATGCGTTGCCACCTAAAGAACGTTGCAAACAAACCATTAACTTAATTCCTGAGCACGAAACTTTAAATATTTTGGAAGAAGCTGAAACAGCCGAAACCGATGCTTTAAGGGCACGTAAACGCTGTCCAAAATGCCATACAGCGATGGATAGTTATTTGCTTGATAACGAGCGTAAATTGCATATTTGTGGCAATAATCCGATTTGTGATGGTTTTATTGTTGAAAAAGGTAGCTTTAAAGTTAAAAGTTACGAAGGGCCAATTATTGAATGTGAAAAATGTGGATCTGAAATGCATTTAAAATCAGGACGATTTGGCTTATATATGGGCTGTACTAATCAAGATTGCAAAAATACGCGTAAAATCTTAAAAAATGGTGATGTAGCTCCACCTAAAGAAGATCCAGTCGATTTGCCTGAACTTAAATGTACAAAATCAGATGCACATTTTGTATTACGTGATGGTGCCTCAGGGATATTTTTAGCTGCCCATAATTTTCCAAAATCAAGAGAAACGAGAGCGCCATTGATTGAAGAGTTACAACGCTTTAAAGATCGCTTGCCAGAAAAGTTTATCTATTTGACCGAAGCTCCAAATAAAGATCCTGATGGTAATCCATCCATTGTTCGTTTTAGCCGTAAAAACAAACAACAATATGTTACCTCGGAAATTAATGGAAAATCGACAGGTTGGGTGATGCAATATGTGGATGGCAAATGGATCAATAATAAAAAATAGGTAAGCACACCTGAATTTTGTCAAAAAGTTTCAGGAAAGTATGCGTTTTAGTATAAAAATAATTATTTTTGTTTGTGCTAGGCTGTGAAAAGGTTTACCTTAACAATTCTCCCTTTTGTAATATGATTAAAAGGGAGAAAAGCTTACAGTTAAAGGAGCTTTTGTTTGTCATGAAATTGCAACAATTACGCTATATTGTCGAAGTCGTCAATAACGATCTTAACGTATCGTTGACATCCGAAAAACTGTATACTTCTCAACCAGGTATAAGCAAACAAATAAAATTATTAGAAGACGAGCTTGGCGTTCAGATATTTACCCGAGTAGGTAAGCACCTTTCAGAAGTGACGCCTGTCGGTGAAAAAATTATTGCGCTTGCTCGAGAGATCCTCAATAAATCGAGCGATATTAAAATTATTGCCAAAGAATTTAGTCAGCCAAATCAAGGTTCATTAACAATTACCACAACTTATACTCAAGCACGTTATGCCTTGCCTGCTGTGATCCAGCAGTTTATGCAACAATATCCAAATATTACTTTGCATATGGAGCAAGGATCATCACCACAGTGCATATCTCAAGCACAAGCAGGGCAGGCCGAATTGGCTATTGTGACCGACATTTCACAGCTTAGCGATGATATGATTGCTTTACCTTGCTATCACTGGAACCAAGCAGTGATTGTGATGAAAGATCACCCGCTTGCCAAAAGCAGCTTAATTACAATTGAAGATCTTTCACAATATCCATTAGTCAGTTACGATTTTTCTAATGATGGTTCAGATTTAAATCAAGCTTTTTTACGCGCTAATCAGTCGCCTAATATTGTTTTTAGCACAACAGACGCTGAGTTAATTAAAACCTATGTTAAATTGGGTGTCGGTATTGGCATTGTCGCCAAAATGGCGGTGAATAATGCTTCAGAGGATGATTTTGTTGTACTGAATGCTGGTCATATTTTCCCCTACAGCACAACCTATATCGTTTTTGCGCGTTCGTTATTTTTACGTAGTTATATGTATGATTTTATTCAGCAGTTTTCACCACATTTGCATCGACAAACTGTCGATAAACTCATGTTATGTGAAAATAATATCGAAGTATTAGCGATGTTTAATGGGGTAAAATTGCCTGTTTGCTAAGTCAATTTATTTTTTATCATAATAAAAAAATGTAAATCAAAGTGCGATATGATTCGCACTTTGATTATTTTTATTATTTATGCCTTGCTTTTAAAATGCCAATCACATCTTGTAGTGACAGATTTTGATCTTGGAGTAATACTAATAAATGATAAACCAAATCCGCAGATTCATTTTTTAACTCTTCTCGATCATGAACTGTCGCAGCAAGGGCGGTTTCAACACCTTCTTCTCCCACTTTTTGCGCTATTCGTTTTGTGCCATCATGATACAGTTTTGCCGTATAGGATGACTTAGGATCGGCATTTTTTCGTGCAGCGATTAATTGCTCTAATTCAAACAAAAATCCCCATTCGCTTTTAGTATTAGCAAAGCAACTTGTTGTGCCGGTATGGCAAGTTGGACCAACTGGATTCACTAAAATCAGTAACGTATCATTATCGCAATCAGCCGAAATACTCATGACATTTAAAACGTTACCAGAAGTTTCACCTTTGGTCCAAAGGCGCTGTTTGGTGCGTGAATAAAAAGTGACTTTACCACTACTTTGTGTTTGTATTAACGCTTCTTGATTCATATAACCAAGCATTAATACATCACCAGATACATAATGCTGAATAATGGTCGGCATTAAATTATCTACTTTTTGCCAATCAAGTTGTTGTAAATCTAATTGGGTATTGCAATTTTGAGTTAACATAATCGAATATCTACTCCATGTTGTGCCAAATATTGTTTAAGTTCACCAATATTAATGATTTGCTTATGAAAAATGGAGGCTGCCAATGCACCGTCAATTTCAGCTTGGTCAAATGCCTGTAAAAAATGCGCCATATTTCCCGCACCACCTGAAGCAATCAGCGGTACCTTGCAAATACCGCGAACCGCTTTCAGTTGCTCAAGATCATACCCATTACGAACGCCGTCTTGGTTCATCATATTTAGAACAATTTCGCCCGCACCACGTTTTTGCACCGCTTGTACCCAATCAAGCGTATTCCATTTTGTGGCAACAGTGCGTTTTTCGTCACCTGTAAATTGATAAACATGATAATTGTTTGATTCTTTGTCATACCAAGTATCAATACCAACCACAATACACTGCACACCATAACGATCTGCAAGCCTTGTAATTAAAGTGGGATCGGCAAGTGCAGGGGAATTGATCGAAATTTTATCGGCACCAAAGCTTAATATTTGCCCAGCATCTTCAACGGTTTTAATTCCGCCAGCAACACAAAAGGGGATATCAATAACTTCGGCCACTTTTGCAACCCAACTTTTATCAACCACTCTCCCATCTGACGAGGCGGTAATATCATAAAAGACCAATTCATCAGCCCCTTCTTGCGCATAGCGCTTTGCTAAAGGCACAATATCACCAATAACTTCGTGATTTCGAAATTGCACACCTTTAACCACTTGACCATCGCGAACATCTAAACAAGGAATTATTCTTTTTGCCAACATGAAATTGCCTCCTGAACAGTAAATTTTCCTTCAAGCAAAGCACGACCAACAATCACACCTGCTACGCCACTATTTTGTAGTGCTTTAACATCGTTTAACTGACCAATACCACCAGATGCTTGAAAAGCTATTTGTGGGTATTTTTGGCTGATTTCTTGATACAATTTAATGTTTGAGCCACTTAGTGTGCCATCTTTTGAAATATCAGTGCATAGTACATGTTGTAAACCGTAAGGTAAATAATCCTCGATCACTTGTTCTAATGTCTGCTTTGAATCTTCTTGCCAGCCATGAATGGCAACATATTTATTGCCTTGATTATCAATGCGAACATCCAGAGCCAACACTAATCTTTCTGCGCCATATTTTGTGAACCACAGTTTGACTAATTCGGGTTGTTTAACCGCTGTTGAGCCAATTACTACGCGAGCGGCACCGGCGGATAGTAATGATTGTATATCTTTTTCAGTACGAATGCCTCCACCAACTTGAATAGGCACTTGTACGCCATTAATCAACGTTTGTATTAACGAAATTTGGCGCGAGGTTGGATTTTTTGCTCCACTTAAATCAACAAGATGCAATAGTTTAGCGCCTTGTTTTTCATAATCTTGTAAACGCAAAAGGGGATGATTGCCATAATTGCGCTTTTGCGCATAATCACCTTGATGTAATCGCACAACGGATCCATCAATTAGATCAAGGGCCGGAATGATCATTGGAAAAGTTGTCATAGTTACATCTCCAAAAAGTTTTTGAGCAATTTTGCACCGGATGAGCCAGAACGCTCTGGATGAAATTGCACGCCGTAAAAGTTTTCTTTTTGTACGGCAGCGGTAAAGCTTTCGCCGTAATTGGTTTCTGCTATTGTTGCTGAGCATAGTGGCATCGCGTATCCATGTACAAAGTAAAAATAAGCACCATCAGGAATATCTCGAAAAAGATGATGGCCGGCTTTTGGGTAGACTTGATTCCACCCCATGTGTGGCAAAGGTAGACCATAATCAGGAATTTCAACAACGTTTTCAGGGATGATTCCTAAAGTATGCACATGCCCTTCATTGCTGTAATTTGCTAAAAGTTGCATACCAAGGCAGATCCCTAATACCGGTTGTGTACAAACTTTGATAAGCTCTATTAAATTGCGTTCTTTTAGTTTTTGCATAGCTGAACTTGCTGAGCCTACGCCTGGTAGAAACAGTTTGTCTGAACTTAGCACGACATCAGGATCAAGGCTAATTATTGGATCATAACCTAACCGTTGCACAGCATATTTGACCGATGAAAGATTAGCGCAGCCAGTATCAAGAATGACAATCTTCATTTATAGCACTCCTTTTGAACTTGGCAATCGATCACTTTCAATTTTGATTGCTTGCTTTAATGTACGCGCAAAGGCTTTAAACAAACTTTCAACTTTGTGATGATCATTATTGCCTTCGGTTTCAATATGTAACGTGATAGCCATAGCATAACTCAGTGAGTAGAAGAAATGCTCAACCATTTGTGTGCTCATATCGCCTACTTTTTGGTGAGTAAACTCGGCTTTAAATTTAAGATAAGGGCGCCCTGAAATATCAATTGCACACTTGGCTAAACACTCATCCATTGGAATAACAGATGCGTAACGCGTAATGCCACGTTTATCGCCGAGTGCTATTTTAAGTGCCTCGCCTAACGCCAGTCCAGTATCCTCGATGGTGTGGTGATCATCAATATGCAAATCACCTACTACTTGGATATTGAGCTTAATACTGCCGTGTGTAGCAATTTGATCGAGCATATGATCAAAAAAACCAATTCCCGTATTAATTTGACTACCACCTTGGCGATCTAGCCATACTTCGACTAATATTTTCGTTTCTTTAGTATTGCGTTCAACTTTAGCATAGCGATCAGCGGAGGTTAATCGTTGCGCAATTTCGTGCCAATTTAAATTTTCAGGATGATATCGTAACCCTTTGATTTGCATATTTTCAGCCAACTGAATATCAGTGACCCTGTCACCAATAACGTAGCTATTTTTTTTGTCCAATTTACCACTAGTAAGATAAGGTAACACTAATTGGATTTTAGGTTTACGACATTCGCAGTTATCCTCTAGAAAGTGAGGGCAAATTAGCACATCTTCAAAATTAATGCCTTGTGATTTAAAAATCTGCATCATTAGATTATGCGGTCCATCAAAATCTGCTTGTGGATAGCTGTTAGTACCCAGCCCATCTTGATTGGTGACCATCACTAATTTGTATCCTGCTGCTTGTAGTTTAAGCAGAGCAGGGATTACTTGAGGTTCAAATGCTAATTTTTCAAACCGATCAACCTGAAAATCAATCGGCGGTTCGGTAATTAATGTGCCATCTCGATCAATGAATAAGTATTTTTGTAACATTTTTGCTCCTATTTTATTGCTTTGAGCGCAGAAATTACTGCTTCACACTCAGCTTGGCTGCCAATGGTGATTCGAATCATATTATTTTGGCCAATCGACTTGCTTTGATCGCGTAAGATAATCCCTTTATTCCATAAGATATTAAACACGTCTTTATTATCTTGAAACTTCACACATAAATAGTTGGACGAACTCGGATAAATTTTTTCAACAACTGATAACTGTGCTAGTGAACTGGCAAATTTTTCTTTTTGTTTGTTTAAATTGATTACATGCAACTTCATAGCATTAATGCCATCTTTACTCAGCGCTTGTGCCGCAATATCGGCCACGGGCGTAGCGAGTGGATAGGGAGCAATGACTTTTTGTAATGAATCAATCACCGGTTTATTCGCAATCGTAAAACCACAACGTAATCCTGCTAAAGCAAATGCCTTTGATAGTGTGCGTAACACCACTAAATTAGAGTAGTTAGCAAGCCAACTCACCACCGTTGAGTTAGGGGAAAACTCAATATAAGCCTCATCAATCACCACTAAAGCACGATTGTTAGTAATATTGAGCAACGCCTTAATATCCTCAGGATCAATTAAGTTACCCGTTGGATTATTGGGTGAACAAACATAAATCAGTTTAACGCCATCAAGATGCTGCTCGATACCCTCAAGATCAAGCTGCCAATCGGCTTTGGTTGGGACTGTTTTGGTTTTTATGCCTAACGTTTCAGCACTCACTTGATACATGCCATAAGTTGGTGGGCAGTACAAAATGCTGTCTTTTTCAGGCTCGCAAAATGCACGCATTAATAATTCAATAGCTTCATCAGCGCCGCGGCTAACAATTAACTGATCGGGTTGTACACCTGCATATTGAGCATAACGCTGAATCACTTTTTCTGGTTGTGGCTCTGGGTAACGGTTTAAGGTTTGTTCGGTCAATTCAAAATGTGGGGCAACTGGGTATTCGTTGGCATTGAGCCACACATCACCATTACCACCAATCCGACGGGCGGATTGATAAGGCGTTAGTTTCTGTATATTTTTTCTAACTAATTTATTGATATCCATGTTATCCACCTATTTTTAACCCATTGAATTTAATGCCGCTAGGCGTAAAGTTACCGCGTGTTTATGGGCGGTGAGTTGTTCGGCTTCGGCCATAAGTTCGACAGCGTTTCCGATTGCTTTTAAGCCCTCTGGCGATAATTTTTGTACTGTCATTCTTTTTTGAAAATCAGCCAGCCCAAGGCTAGAATATGTTGCGGTATAGCCATATGTTGGCAGTACATGATTAGTCCCAGAAGCATAATCACCGACTGATTCAGGCGACCAATTGCCTAAAAATATTGAACCAGCACTGGTGATTTGTTCAACTAATTCATCCGCATTGGCTGTTTGAATAATTAAGTGTTCGGGACCATAACGATTGCTGATGTTAATGCACTGAGTTAAATCTTTCGTTACAATTAAGCGACTCTCTTTCAAAGCTTTTTCCGCAATCTCTTTGCGCGATAGTTGGGCAAGTTGCTTATCGACGGCGATTGATACCGCTTGCGCAATGACCTCGTCAGGGGTAAGCAGAATCACTTGCGAATCAGGGCCATGTTCGGCTTGTGATAACAGATCTGCAGCAATAAAATCAGGGTTTGCCGAACTATCAGCAATAACCAGCACCTCAGAAGGACCCGCAGGCATATCAATGGCGGCACCGTCAAGACGTTGACTTACTTGGCGTTTGGCTTCGGTAACGTAAGCATTGCCTGGACCAAAAATTTTAGCCACTTTAGGCACCGATTCAGTACCAAATGCCATAGCAGCAATCGCTTGAGCTCCACCAAGTTGATAAATCTCGGTAATGCCACAAAGTTCAGCTGCATATAATATTTCATCCGCAATCGGTGGCGGCGAACATAAAATCACTTTACGACAACCCGCAATTTTAGCTGGTATTGCCAGCATTAACACGGTTGATAATAAAGGGGCAGAACCACCCGGAATATACAGACCAACAGAATCGATTGGGCGAGTCACTTGCTGACATTTTATACCCGGCATTGTTTCAACTATAATGGCTTGTTTTACTTGTGCTTGGTGGAATTTTTCGATATTAGAAACAGCAAGTTGCATAGCTTGTTTCAATTCAGGATTAACTCGGCAAGTTGCAGCTTTAATTTCATCTTGGGTTAATTTAATTTGCGTGATCTGGACTTTATCGAACTTGTTACTAAGCGCTTTTAATGCTTCATCGCCATTTTGTTTAACTTGAGCCAAAATATCTGTTACTGATTTGCTAATCGAATCAGAGGCCGTGATAGCAGGGCGTGTTAATAGCGCTATTTGTTGTTCATTTGTACATTGTTGCCAATAAGAGAGTTTCATATTATTACTCCATCATTTTTTCAATTGGTAAGACCAGAATTGAGCTGGCGCCTAATGCTTTTAGTTTTTCCATAGTTTCCCAAAAGAGTGATTCACTGCTCACCATATGTAGCGCCACACGATTTTGTTCACCAGTTAAAGGTAAAATAGTTGGATTTTCTGCCCCTGGAAGCAGGGCAACTACATCTTCTAAAACGGCGGTTGGGGCGTGTAGCATAATATATTTGGATCCACGTGCTTGAATGACACCTTGAATTCGAGTCATGATTTTATCAATCAGCTCTTGTTTTACTGGTGGCATTTCGCCTTGGCGCTGGATTAAACAGGCTTTTGATTTATAGATAACTTCGATCTCTTTAAGACCGTTTGCTTCAAGTGTTGCGCCACTTGAAACCAAATCACAAATCACATCGGCAAGTCCTGCGCGCGGTGCAACTTCGACCGAACCATTAAGCAAGCAGGTTTTAAAGGTAACATTATATTGTGCCAGATAACGGCGTAGCAGGTGAGGATAGGTGGTGGCAATACGTAGGTCATTCAAACATTCAGGACCTGTATAAACAAAATCACGAGGCGCGGCTATCGATAAACGACAACCACCAAAATCTAAACTGCGTAATTTTTTGAATTGTGGATTTTCGCCTTCGGCTTGCCGGTCTAATACTTCTTCTTCTAATACATTCTCGCCGACAATCCCAATATCGACAACGCCATCAATCACCAGACCGGGAATGTCATCATCTCGAACTCGCAAGATATCGATGGGCATATTTTCGGCAAAAGCAATTAACCGTTGTTCTTGCAGATTAATCTTAATGCCACATTGGGCAAGTAACTTTTTTGACTCATCACTTAAACGACCTGATTTTTGCATCGCAATGCGTAAACGCGAATTATCCAACATATCTTTCTCCAAAGTTATCTAAAAATTTATAAACCACAAACAAAAAACCCTCGGAAGTTTGATCTTCCGAGGGTTCTCTGCTTGCTTTTGCGATATCACCGGAAGATCAACGTCTTCCAGCACCAATCGCCCGAAGACTATTCAGGAATGATGGTGATGATGATGTTTAGTCACAAAAACGCAAAAACAAATCATAAAATAAAAACCTTTAACTGAGTTAATAATTAAATCTATTGAACAAAATATAACAGAAATTGCCTACTCGCAACTGTTTTTTGTTTTTATATA
Organism: Gilliamella sp. X-57; assembly: GCF_057063565.1. Classification (NCBI taxonomy): domain Bacteria; kingdom Pseudomonadati; phylum Pseudomonadota; class Gammaproteobacteria; order Orbales; family Orbaceae; genus Gilliamella; species Gilliamella sp. X-57. The sequence goes on from NZ_JBXSQI010000022.1 coordinate 24,329, forward strand.
AAAAATAGTAAACAAGTTTAGATGTAAATCTTTAAAATAGAGTTATCTAATCATTTTTGACTGATGACTAACCTTATAACGGCAATAGAGCTCAAGTTTGTCTAAAAAATGTGGTAAGTTTTGGTCTGTAAATTCACTTTTTATAAAATAACACCCATCGCCTGTGATTTTATAAAATTCGATGATTTCTTTAAACGACATGACCATGTTTTCGAACGAGGTGAATTGATTTGAATTCATATAAATCGTAATAAACTGAAGCTGATTTGTTTTTTCTTTAATAGTAAATTTTTCAATAATATGATTATTATACAATTCTTGAACTCGCTGTCCAACAGCCTGTCCTGACAAATATACTTTTTCGCCAATTTCTTTCCATGATTGACGACTATTTTTTTTAAGTTCATCTAAAATAGTGCGATCTTTTTTATCCATACTTGTTCATCTTTTTCATATTGAAAGTAGGTAAGTAATAATACTTTCAATTCGTTATGTAACAGATAGCGTAATTATCGCATAATTATCAACTCAAACATAATTTAAGGACAAAACAATGAAACAAGGGTTAATAATTATCGACGTACAAAATGACTATTTTCCAACGGGTAAATTTACTTTAAACAATACAGAATTAACTTTACAAAATACCTTAAAACTACAAAAACACTTTAGATCACAACAATTACCGATCTTTTATATTCAGCATATAAAGTCTGATCCTCATGCGAATTTTTTTGCTAACGGAAGTTTAGGCGCTGAAATTCATCCAAGTTTGTTACCGCTTGGTAACTTGCATGAGTATCTTGTCAAAAAAACATTCCCTAATAGTTTTTATCAAACTGAGCTACAAAAAAAATTACAACAAGAACAGATCCAACAGATTGTTATTTGTGGAATGATGAGCCATATGTGTGTTGACTCAACAACACGTCACGCATCCGAACTAGGTTATCAACCGATATTAATCCATGATGCTTGTACAACTTGTGATCTCGAATTTGATGGTAAAACGATTCCATCCCAAGTAGTACATAACAGCTTTATGTCTGCCTTAACCAATTTTGCATCGGTTGTAAGTTGTGAAATGTTCGTTCAAACCAAACAGACTGTTTTATAAATTATTGCATTGTAATTAAAAGATTATGGGTAATGAACACCCACAAGGCAAATAGCCTTATAACTAGACAATTTGGACGTCTAATTTATGTGTAAATACTCCAAACTTAGTACAAAATTCAAGTAGAAAATAATATTACTTGTTTTAGTGTTTTATACTCAATCGGCGTCATATTATTTAGTGCTTCATGCGGTCTTTCGGTGTTATAGCTGGTTAGCCATTCTTCGGTTACTTTTCTTACTTGTTCCAGATTATTAAATAAATATAAATCTAATACTTCTGTACGATAGGTGCGATTAAATCGTTCAATATACCCGTTTTGATAAGGGCTACCGGGCTCTAATATAATCAATGGCTATATTATGTAACTTTGGCCAATAAGTGAACGTATTTTCAGTGAATTCCGGTCCATTATCCACTCGTATTTTGAGTGGATATAGCCGAGCTTTCTGATGCGATTAAAACATTGGGGAAAGCCCCAGCGTAAATGCTTGTCAGTCATCGTACTGAGTACCGATATAATCGCCGAATCATCCGATAACTTAGGTTGATAATAGTAAGCACAGCGACTTAAGCCAACAATTGCGCAGCTCATGGCAATAGTAACAGAATGACTTTCTTGCAATTGCACTGCCCAAGCTTTACGTGCCTTTGTGGGCACTAAAGCTTTTTTATGATTTCCTCCTGAAGCTGAGTTTTTAAACTGAGCTGTGCAAACATCTGTTTAAGCTTACGATTTTCAGCTTCCAGTTCCTTTAAACGTTTAATATCAAAGATTTACATACCAACGTATTTTTCTCGCCATTTATAAAAAGTCGAGTTGCACATGCCATATTTACGACAAAGTTCTTTAACGGGAGTACCAGCCTCAGCTTTTTTTAATATCGATACGATTTGGTGCTCTGTCATCTTTTTCATGTTTCAATCCTCTTTTAATTTTATCATAGAGAATTTTCTACTTTTTTGCTGTACTATTTTAGGGGGTAGTTACAATTTTACGCTCCTTAAAAAAATAAAATTAATATTTTTTATCCGTAAAAAACTATTTTGCTATTTATTTAGCATTAAGAAAAGCCGAAAACTCAGCCCGACTAAAAAGAAATTTTATACTAAAACGCATAGTTACCTGAAAGTTTTTGACAAAAATTTCAACTCTTATTGTTTCCTTGCGATAGAAGACCACACCGTCCCGTAAAACCAAGGCTTTCAAGGGCAGTATTTTGACGAAGACAAAGGTAGGTACATCACCCAAGATCCGCTTGATATTTTAAGTGATATCAATCTATATCGATATGTGGGTAATAATCCTATTAGCGGAATAGAGCTATTAGGATTGGATTTTATAGAACTTAGAACAGGTATAATGCCTCCAACAACAGAAACTTCCATATCTCCAGTTTTAACATATTCGTCAAAATATAATGGAGTAACCGTAAAAATCGTTGTTAAACAAGGCACATTTTCTAAACTACAAGAAATAGGTATTGCAGCAAATTCTGCGGCAGCAAAAGTGTTTCCTACTATGTCGATTAAAACTGGAAAATGGATGAAAACAAATACACGTTTTAAAGTTGAAGGCGGACAAATGACAACCCAACTTGGACAAGGTAAAGGCATAGAAATTTTTAATGAAAATATTGTTCATTTTGAAAAAGAAAATAAAGGTAAAAATATGCTATTAAAGTTAGAAAATTCAAAAGTACCAATGAAAATGGTCTTTTTATTATCAGAGGAATTAAAAAATAATCCTGAAAGGGTCGCTTTGACACAAGCATTAACGTTAGACAAATCAAAACCAACAATGGGGCTTAAAGGTATCAATGGTCTTTTTGGTTCAAAAGAGTGGTGGAATAGTATTGAGCAAGGGAGAATCCCTTTATTATTTATTTCGGGAATAATTAAAAAAGCTTATGTAGCAGGACAAGATCCCTCAAATTTTAATAATACAGTTGATTTATTACTTGAAGATGGAACAATTCAATCTGTTGGTATTTATACAAATAAAAGAGTAGATTCCAAGCTATTTAAAATCGGCTATAGCGCAAGTATCGTTTATGCATTAGATGAAATGAAATTACAACCTGATTTTGATGGCAAAATAAATCGCTCTAAAACAGCTTTAGAAATGGCAGTTTCATTAGAGCCTGTAGAATAAGTTCCAATTTTAATTGTAGATAGATTGTATTTAACATATCAAATCAGCAAAGCAAGCTTAATAATTGATTTGCTTTGCTAGATTTTAATCATTATTGTATCGACTAACAGTAAAACTGAATACCTCTAGCCATCTAATGTTAGTGTTAATTTTATGATAAATTCTAACAAGTTAACTATGACCGCTTTGGTAATCTGATTGCCGAAAAACGCGGGAAAACACACAGCCTAGTCACCCATTATCAATATGACTGCCGGTACCGGTTAATCAACGTGATTAAGCCGGCAGGGCTAATTATCACCTACACTCATGATGCCTTTGATCGGCGTACTAGCAAAACGGTGGACAATAAAACCTCCGAATTTTTTTATTCGTCTCATCCATGAGACTCCCCTTGTAGAGCCAACGCTAAGGCGTTGTTCAAATTTGTTCTAGGCAAATTTGTGGCAAGGTAGCCAGCTTATTGCCGAAACCGATAATAATAGCCACTGGCAAACGTATCTTTACGAGCCAGTTTCCTAACATCTGTTAGCCCTTGCCCATGACAATGCCCAGCAAGATAATATCAAACTCTACTGGTACCAAAACGACCATCGCCCTCACCAGCAACATGGGTGCCCCCTCTATGAATGCCTGTATAATGCCTATGGGCAGATAATAAACGAAACCTACCATCAAGATTTAAAGTTGAAGGTGGGCAAATGACAACCCAACTTGCACAAGGCAGAAGCATAGAAATTTTTAATGAAAATATTGTTCATTTTGAAAAAGTAAAATTAAAGGTAAAATATGCTATTAAAGTTAGAAAATTCAAAAATATCAATGAAATTAGTTTATCTCTTATCTGAAGAGTTAAAGGCTAAACCTGAACAAATTACATTGACACAATCACTTACTCTTGATAAATCAAAACTATACATGGGATTAAAAGGTACCTATGGCCTTTTTGGAACCCAAGAATGGTGGGATAGCATTAACCAACGTCGAATGCCTTTACAGTATGTAACTGGAGTAATAACTAGAACTTACGTGGCAGGTCAAGATCCATCATCATTTGATAATAGTTTTAGTTTATTGTTAAACGATGGCTCTACGTGTGAAGAAAGCATTTATGATTATATTGGAAAAGAAGATAAGAAACTTTTTCAAATAGGTTCTAAAGTTGAAATTGTCTATGCTCATGATGAATTGAAAAGAAAAGGCAGTAATGGAGAAAAGTCTTACTTAGATATAGTATTAGAAATGGCAGTTTCGTTAGAGCCTGTAGAATAAAGTTCCAATTTTAATTTATAAGAATATTATTTAACATATCAAATTGGCAGTGCAAGTTTAATAATTAACCTAATTGCTGAAAGAATCATTAAAAAATATAGTTTAGTGCCTCACTTTATCTTCTGGACTTTGCCAAAAAATGCCCATCCGTGTGATTTTTATCGATCAGGGATTATTCAACAATGAGGCTAGCCCGAGCAGATTTTTAAATATCCGCAAAACGAACGTACTAAGCTGTTTTGAGTAAGGTGCTATAACCTTTAATATGGTTATTGCTGTTTTTAGGTGCTCTTTTTGTCAGTGGTAAGTTAGTCAGTGGCGTTGTTTTGTCAATAAAAACCGTTCATTACAGAACGGCTTTTTATGAATATCGTTAAATTTACTTATTAACCCTTGTATTTTTTCATAACAATTGAGGCATTTGTACCACCAAAACCAAAGCTATTTGACATGACTGTGGTAAGTTCACGCTCGGTTGGTTCGGTAATAATGTTCATGCCAATTGCTGCATCATCAAGTTCATCAATATTAATGCTTGGTGTAATAAAACCATGTTCTAACATTAATAATGAATAAATAAGCTCTTGTGCACCAGTTGCACTTAATGAGTGACCTGTCATTGATTTGGTTGATGAAATCGCTGGAATGTTATCACCAAATACTTGTTTGATTGCCCATAACTCTTTGACATCACCCACTGGGGTTGATGTGCCGTGGGTGTTGATGTAATCAACCGGAACATCTAAATCTTGAATAGCAAGTTGCATACAACGCATGGCACCTTCGCCTGATGGGGCAACCATATCATGCCCATCTGATGTTGCACCATAGCCAACAAGTTCACCATAAATATGAGCACCGCGCGCAAGGGCATGTTCTAATTCTTCAACAACAACCATGCCCGCACCACCTGCAATAACAAAACCATCACGATTTTTATCATAAGCGCGTGATGCTTTTTCTGGGTTGTCGTTATATTTGGTTGATAAAGCACCCATGGCGTCGAATTCGCATGACATTTCCCAGCACAGTTCTTCACCACCACCGGCAAAAACGATATCTTGCTTGCCAAGTTGAATCAGTTCTGCAGCGTGACCAATACAGTGAACTGATGTTGCACAAGCAGATGTCATTGAATAGCTAATCCCTTTGATTTTAAATGGGGTTGCTAAACAAGCCGAAATCGCCGATGACATTGATTTGGTTACAGCATAAGGACCAACACCACGTAGGCCTTTTTCTTTCATGCCAGCAACGACATTGTATTGTGTTTTGGTTGAGCCACCATAACCAGCAATTAAACCAGTGCGAGGGTTAGAGACTTGTTCTGGAGTCAATTTTGCGTCTTCAATGGCTTGTTGTAAAGCTAGATAACCATAAATAGAAGCATCATTCATGAAGCGAACAACTTTGCGATCAATCAGCCCTGTCGTGTCGAGCTTGACATTCCCGCATACATGGCTACGCATTCCGCTATCTTTCATTTCTTGGGAAAAGGTAATACCGCTACGACCGATTTTTAGTGATTCTAAAACTTCTTTAGTATTATTCCCAATACTTGAAAGAATTCCTAACCCTGTAATAACAACACGTTTCATTTACTATTTAGCTCCTAAGTTATCTGGCTTCATACAAAAAAGTGCGTTGATTATAGCGTACACTTGTAAGCTGAACAATACCTTGCCGTGTTTTTTATTTTGATCTTCTGATATTGATTTGATTATTTATATAAATAAAGCAATTAAATCAATTATAACCTTATAAAAAGTTGCTAAAAGTGGTATCGATGATCGTTGTTTTAGTCTGTAATATTTGCTTGCAAAGCTTTATATGATTGCTGTAAACTGTATAAATAAACAGTGTTTTTGGTGAGTTAAATATGTCCGAAAAAATGATAACCAAACTTGAGATATTAGCCGAATCAGCAAAATATGATATTTCTTGTTCGTCAAGTGGTGCATCAAGAAGTAATAAAGCTAAAGGTATCGGTAATGCACATAAATCTGGTATTTGCCATACCTTTACTGCCGATGGAAGATGTGTTTCGTTACTTAAAATTATGCTGACAAATTATTGCATGTTTGATTGCGCTTATTGTATTAACCGACAAAGTAATGATATTCCAAGAGCAGGCTTTACCCCGCGTGAGTTGGCTAATTTGACCATTGAATTTTATCGCCGTAATTATATCGAAGGCTTATTTATCAGTTCGGGGATTGTGAGAAGTCCAGATCATACTATGGAAAGAATGATTAGAGTGGTAAAAATTTTGCGTAATGAACATGGCTTTAATGGCTATATACATATGAAAGCGATCCCCGGTGCGAGTAATGATCTAATTAATCAAGCTGGCTTATTAGTTGATAGGATGAGTGTTAATTTAGAAATTCCAACCGAAGAAAACCTTAAATTACTTGCGCCTGATAAAGATCATCAAAGTATCTATCAACCTATGCGCCAAATTCATCAAAATGTGTTAGAAAATATTGAAGATCGCAAAAAATTTCGATCCACACCCAAATTTGTACCTGCAGGGCAAAGTACTCAAGTTATTATTGGTGCGACAGATGAGTCGGATAAGCAAATTTTGCAATTAACCTCCAAACTTTATAAGCGACCAAGTATGAAGCGAGTTTATTATTCGGGATTTATTCCGGTAAATGGCTACGACAGACGGCTGCCTGTTGTGCAAGAAGTACCAAGAGTGCGTGAAAACCGTTTATATCAAGCCGATTGGTTATTGCGTTTTTATGATTTTAATGTCGATGAAATCGTTAACGATCAATATCCAGATCTGGATTTAACGGTCGATCCCAAATTGGCTTGGGCAATCCGCAATCCGCAGTTTTTTCCGGTTGATGTTAATCGTGATAGTTATCAAAAAATATTACGAGTGCCAGGCATTGGAGTTAAGTCTGCCAAGTTAATTGTGATGGCAAGGCGTCATCGAAAGCTTACTCTTGACGCGCTTAAACGCATTGGCGTTGTTTTAAAACGTGCACAATTTTTTGTTGTTTGTCATGAGATGAGAAAATTCAAATTACTCAATTCATCGGCCGAATATATCCGACTTACGTTGCAAGATCGGCCTTTGCTAGAAGATAAACAGACAAATATTCCACAGCAATTAGTGATGGGTTGGTAAAACATGTTAGCGTTTTATTATGATAAGAGCTTTGAAAGCTTGCTTTGTGCTGTGTTTGATGCTTTTAAATTCAAAAAAATGCCTGAATGCTTATTAACCACAGGGCAGGTCGAACCGTTGTTAGTGTCTGATAGGCATCATGTCGAATTTTGCGATGTAAAATATGAACGAGTACGCGTAGCATTAATTAACAAGATTAGCAAAGTTGCGCTTCGTCATTTGATGTATGTTTGGCTATCGGAATTGCCTGAAAGTGATTTAATCGTTTTTCGTTACATTTGTAAGGTATTTAAATCATCTAAATCAATCGAAACAGATTTTGCCGATCAAGATGTGTTAACTGTGCATGATATTGCTAAAAAAGTGAGCCGAGAACGGCATCGTGTGATGCAATTTGTACGCTTTAATGCGATTAACAACCCGCTTAAAGATGTTGTTGAGCGTAACGATAGGGATGATAAAATTTATTTTTCGATTATTGCACCTATTTATAATGTTTTGCCGTTGGTGCTTAACTTTTTTAAAGAGCGCTTTGCTGATCAAAAATGGGCAATATATGACGAAAAGCGTGAATATGGTTATATTTATAATTTACACAGTATTGAACCAGTTTCGCTTATTAATAAAGAAGATTTGATTATCAACAGCCAAGTTAATCAACATTATCTAACCGAAGACGAAGCATTATTTCAAACCATGTGGTTACGCTATTGCAATGCGTTAACCATCAAAGAACGCATCAATCCTAAATTACAACGGCAACAAATGCCAAGCCGATTTTGGCATTATCTGCCAGAAATGAAACCAATATTGAAATAGATAGGCAAATAAAAGTGACTAATTAGCGTCATCATAAATAAAAGACCATAAATAAACCGCCAATTAATGGCGGTTTATTTATTAGCTCGATTTAACACAACAGCATAATTTAATTAAAGCTATTGTGAATCGATATCATTAATAACATCATTAATCGATTCTTCACGTTGCTTTTGCTTGCTTTCGTCCACTTTACCACCCGATGCTACAAAGTCATTACGTTGGAAGTAAGCGTTACGCATAAAGTTATAAGGGTCATCGCTATTTTTAATTAAATCTTCATACTCAATCGCCACTGCACGCGCTTCAATACCGTCAAATGCACCACGCACTAACGCCCACTGCCAATCTAACCAAACAAGCGGTGGATAAAGAGAGTCAACTACGCTACCACCTTCGTTTCTTAACGTTGCTGAACCATAAAACGGTAGCACAACATAAGGACCATAAGGCACTTCGTAATGACCTAAAACATCACCAAAACTCCGTTTGCCACCTTTTTGTAATTGAGGATCTGACATGCTAGCAACATCCATCAAACCCGCAAAACCGAAAACGGTATTTAAAAAGAATCGTGCTAAATGCGTGCCAGCTTTATGAACATCGCCTTGTAATAAGTTGTTCACCATTGAAGCGGGTTCAGAAAGGTTAGAGGAAAAGTTAACCACACCTGTACGAACAGGGGAAGGGACGTAATCTTTCCAAGCGACTGCCGTAGGACGCAAAATATAAGGATCAAGCGCATAGTAGTTAACATTAAACATGGTTTTGTTAAAGCCAGATAACGGATCACTATAGGAATTGTTTTCGGACTGATAAGAGGCGCAACCTGTGAGCGCCATTACCGAAAACATCATACCAACTATTCGTTTTTTCATAGTATCTTTGATTAAAAGTAATAAGGTTAAAGATGATGCGATTGTATCATGATTACTAAAAATAGAAAATTTTTCGTTATTTAAATGGCATTATCTTTTCAAATTTATTAGAATAAGTACTCCAATGACCTCATAGTTAAATGGATATAACAAGCCCCTCCTAAGGGCTAGTTGCAGGTTCGATTCCTGCTGGGGTCAAGATTAGTTAGAAGTGCACAATTAATTTTTATATATTGGTTTATAATGAGTTTTGATAAGTTGGATTAAAAACAATAAAGTCAAAATTCTACTCAACTATTTCTTAGTGGTTAAATTTACGCATTACTAAAAAATCTAAAATCCAGCTAACCCTTTTTTTATCAATAAATAAAAATAAATAAAAATAAATAAAAACAATAAATTAAAAGCAAGCTATAAAAAAGGGGTTTGTAAAACAAAAATCCTATTTGCCTTTTGCGAAATGGGATTATAGTATATTGGCTTCACCTCCGTGTAGGCGGTTTAAGACCAGTTTTTACACTTTACTCGTTTATATCCTCGAAGTTATCCCTCAAATTATTATTGAAATCATTCTCAAAAATCCTATTGGCGTTGATTCTGTTATTATTGCCGTATTAATGGAATTTGCAGGCATTAACCAGTAAAAATGTCCGAGTGGTTAATCGTAGTGATGCAATAATATTACCACCATCACCTATTATCAAATTTGTCAGACCTAACCTGAATTACGGCAAAAATACACAAGTTGGACCTGCTGACATATTGCATCCAAACAAAGGATTTTTTACGCAATCAGTCAACCCTGAATCATACGCCCTCAATTTTCCGACCACGGGAGCTAATGGATTATATTTTGATTTAGACATAGAGGGGATTGATCCAATTGAATTGACATGGGAGCTAGTTACGCATGAGGGGATCACCGCTACTGTGACAAGGAAAACAACCAGTAGTTATTGGGATAGTTGGCTTGATGGTTCAGAAGATGTGGCGCGAGTTACCTTAACTGGTCCTAAACCAAACGACGATGACTATGACGTTCGGCACAGCCACCATCTAACTTATTCAGATCTAATTTATAAGCCAAATTTACCACAGACATTCGAGTTAGTGGGTAGAGATAGATAGGGTAATGAAGTCGTAACATATGGATTTGTATTACAGAAGTGGTTCTTGATCCGTAGCACCTCGGTAATGGTAGGAGTTGATGGGACTCCTACCCATACCGATTGGTGTGATGATTTAGACTATCGACTTCCGCAAGTAAAAGACCTCAGCAATGGGGTTTGTCGTAATAAAGCTCTAGATGAAGATGATTGTAATGGTGTCGTCGGGGCTACGCCGTCATCAAGGGTAATCATTACCAGAGCCGATAACAGGCAATTGAGCTCAAATTATTGATAGATTTAGAAGCAAATTTATACTGGTTTGTTTTTAAGCATTTAGAATGGTAAGGTGATTGGTTGTTTGAGAACAAAAAAATAATATAAAATCAATAAACTAATGGATGGTTTTTTTTAGGCTATTACCGATCTTTATCATTTTCGTTATTTACAGTTGTTTACAATCCTTATTCCAACCACTACACTAGCCCATGTTCTCAACGGGGTGCCCAGTAGGGCTGAGAATGTTAGATAGACTAACGTAACCCGTCGAACCTGAACTGGATCATGCCAGCGGAGGGATTTGAGTTATTGTACTTGCTCAAACCTTTTGTCTTTTTTGGCTATTTTGGAGGCAAAATGTTTTGTAAAAAATTGTTATTATTTTTGGTCTTTTCTATTCCTTTCATGGCAAATGCTGCTGATGTAAAGCCTACCTTAACGGTTTATAGTTATAACTCTTTTATTTCAGAGTGGGGGCCTGGGCAAGAGATTGAAAAGGGGTTTGAAGCGCAGTGCGATTGCCAACTTGAAATTGTTGCATTAGGCGATGGCGTAGCGGTTTTAAATCGAATTCGCCTTGAGGGCGATAGAACCAATGCCGATGTGATCTTAGGGTTAGACAATAACCTTTTAGATCAAGCCAAACAGGCGGGTATTGTTATTCCTCATCAAATTAGCAAGCCTAATAATTTAAATACCGATTGGTGGGATAATGATTTTATGCCTTATGATTTTGGCTATTTTGCATTTATTTATAATCAACAAAAAATCAATCATCCACCACGGAGTATGCACGAGCTAGTTGATAATCAAGCCAACTGGAATATTATTTATGAAGATCCAAGAACCAGCACCCCAGGGTTAGGTTTATTATTTTGGGTGAAGAAGATATACGGTAATGATGCAGCATCTGCTTGGCAAAAAATAGCTAACAATACTGTGACTGTGACCAAAGGTTGGAGCGAATCTTATGGTTTATTTTTGAAAGGTGAGGCCGATTTTGTGCTTAGTTATAGCACTTCACCTGTTGCGCATATTATGAATGATAATGATCATCGTTATGCTGCGGCTATTTTTGATGAAGGCCATTACCGCCAAGTCGAAGTTGCGGGCATCACTAAGTACAGTCAGCAACCAGAGCTTGCACGTTCATTTTTGCGATATTTATTAACTCCTGAGGTACAGCGCCAATTTGCTGAAAAAAATTTCATGTATCCGATTATTAACATTCCATTACCCGAAGCTTTTCAGCAAATTAAGCCAGTCAATAAAGCGCTTGAGTTTGATGCCAAGCAAGTTGAACAGAATCAAAAAGCGTGGGTACGTGAATGGAAATCCACTATTAGTAAGTAGTTTTATTTAGCCTAATGTTGAAATTAAGAACATTACTTCCTGGTTTTAGCGCTGCAAGCTTCATCTTAATTGTATTAGGCACAGCGCTATGTGCACTTTGCTTGGTCGCTATCGAGTCTAATAATTTAACTGTCTATTTTGATAGTTATTTAATGCATTTGATTTGGATAACAGTATTTCAAGCAACGCTATCGACATTATTATCTATTTTATCGGCAATAGTAATGGCGAAAGCTTTATCAATGGTTAATTTTTGGGGTAAACGGTTATTGTTACGCATAATGCCTGTTACCTTTATTTTACCCACACTCGTTGTTGTAACGGGGCTGCTGTCTGTTTATGGGAAACATGGCTTATTGGCTGAGGTTTTCGATTATTTGGGATTGCCATTTATTACCTCTATTTATGGCTTGAAAGGTATATTACTTGCGCATGTGTTTCTTAATTTTCCGTATGCTTGTTGTTTATTTTACCAAACGTTAAATAACGTACCTGTCGCACACAAACAGTTAGCGACGCAGTTAAATTTTTCGAGTTTTACTTATTTTAAATTGGTTGAATGGCCACTACTACGTCGGCAATTGTTCCCGATGGCATCGCTTATTTTTATGCTTTGTTTTTCAAGTTTTGCCATAGTATTAACGCTTGGAGGTGGACCAAAATATTCCACAATTGAAGTGGCTATTTATCAATCTATTCGTGAGTTTGATTTGATGCAAGCTGTATTTTTAGCCTGTTTGCAGTTAGTTTGTTGCGTTAGTTTTATGCGATTGATGCAAAAAACAAATTATAATAAAAGACTTAGTGTGAACTACGTTAGGCAAAATTATTGTGTGCCAGTTTCGTTTCACTTAGTGTTGTTGAGTATGGTAATTATTGTTATTGGTGGGCTATTTATTGTTTTACCCATCATTACGATACTTATTGAAGGGATTTATTTTTTTAAGTGGTCATTTTTAACGGCCACTTTTCAACATGCTGTTATGTTTTCGGTATTAATTGCTTTGGGATCGGCAATGATTGCTATGCTACTTGCTTTATTATTACTTTATACCAACAGCCGCCTATTGATTAATCAGCAAACACAGTGGAGCAATCGATTAATGTTGGTTGGATCGCTGATTTTAATTATTCCAAGTATGGCACTAGCGTCAGGTATGTTTTTAATGTTATTTCCGTACGCGTATAGTTCTGTGCTTGTGTGTGGCTTAATTATGTTGTGTAATGGTTTTATGGCATTGCCCTTTTTATTAAAAAATCTTGCAGCGCCAATGTATGATGTGACATCACGTTACTGGCAATTAAGTCAATCACTAAATATTGATGGTTTGTTGCATTTTTATTTGATCGAATACAAAGCGCTAAAAAAATTAATCATTCAGAGCTTTGCTTTTTCAGCCATATTATCGTTAGGTGATTTTGGTATTATTGCGTTATTTGGTGGGCAGTCAGTCATTACGTTACCCTACTATTTATATGAGCAAATATCGCATTATTATTATCAAGAAAGTACCGTAACTGCTGCATTATTGTTAATATTATCTTTTAGTTTGTTGGTTGTGATAGATTATGATCGAACTGAATCACATTAATTATCAATATGATAATTTTAAAGTACATTTTGATATTGAGATAGCAGCAAAAGAACGCGTCGTTATTGTTGGGCCTAGTGGTGCAGGTAAAAGTACTTTATTAAATTTAATTGCTGGATTTATTCATCCAAAATCGGGCGATATCATTCTTAATAAACAATACGCAAATAACTTACTTCCTGGCAAACGCCCTGTATCAATGTTGTTTCAAGATAACAATTTATTTAGTCACTTAACCGTTGAACAAAACATCGCTTTAGGGCTTAAACCATCATTAAAGTTAACGGTAACTGAGCAACAGACTATTTGTGACATTTTAATTCAGGTGGGACTGGATGGATTTGGCAAACGATATCCAGAACAGTTATCAGGTGGGCAACGGCAGCGAGTGGCACTTGCGCGTTGTTTAATTCAACATCGGCCTATTTTATTATTGGATGAGCCTTTTTCAGCGCTTGATCAAGCTCTACGTTATGAAATGTTAGCATTAGTTAATCAAATTTGTGATAAATTTAGTTTAACCTTAATGATGGTATCGCATTATCTTGATGATTCGCTCAGTTATTTTTCGCGTTGTTTGGTCGTGGATAATGGGCAGATTGTTTTTAACGGGATGCCAACAGAGTTAAAACAACCAGAAAATAATCGCATTGCGAAAATATTGGGTTTTAATTTTTAATAAAAAGTGAGATTTAAACACTAAATAAAGCGCTTTGTCTATTCGTCTGTAATGCTTTAAAAAACACCGATTAATCGAAGAAATCATGATTTAATTTGCAGACATGTTTATTAATACTGAGTTATTAATAGTTTTGATCTTTAAATTAAAAAGCTTAAAGTATAAGATTTTATTACCCTCTTAAACGTATATGATTTGCAATTGCCAATAATAACAACGATTAATATTTACACAAAATATAAAGTACCATTTAAAACGATATATATGATGCCATTTATGCTTTGCAATCACCAACATGGGTGGCAACGCATCCGAATCATTATTAACATTATGTGGATCGCAAATTTAGTACGCAAGATTTGATTTACATGTGGTCTGATTTAGCGGGGTTAAGAGATAACTTATATGTTTCTGAAAAAGCATTGTTAATCCTAATTTTCATCAATCAACGCGTTCGATTGGTGACCCTTATGATAAAAATGGTTTAATTGATTTCGATAAATTGACTAAGTAACCGCAAAGATTATTTACACAATAGTTTAAGTTATGATATTGTATATTTATACAGTTGTATTTTAAGTGTTGTAAAACCGTTTATGCGAAAAATTATTCATGTGGATATGGATTGTTTTTATGCCGCCGTTGAAATGAGAGACAATCCCCGTTATCGCAATCTGCCTATTGCGGTGGGGGGCGATCCGCGTAAACGCGGTGTGGTTGCTACTGCCAATTATTTAGCTCGTCAATATGGTATACACAGTGCTATGTCAATGGCACAAGCTATTAAACTGTGCCCTAATCTTAAAATTATACCCGGTAGGCATGCGGTATATAAAGAAGTGTCAAAACAGATCCACCAAATTTTTAGGCGCTATACTGACTCTATTGAGGCACTATCGCTCGACGAGGCTTACCTTGATGTGACCGATTGCAAGCTTTGTTATGGTTCGGCTACCTTGATTGCTCAAGATATCCGTCACGCTATTTACAACGAACTTGAATTAACGGCATCAGCAGGTGTTGCTCCACTTAAGTTTCTTGCCAAGATAGCTTCAGATATGAACAAACCTAATGGCCAATATGTGATAACTCCCGATGAAGTAGACGGCTTTATTGAGGGGCTTCCCTTAAAAAAAATTCCGGGAGTGGGTAAAGTCACTGAAAAAAAACTAGCACAATTAGGGCTATTTACATGTAATGATGTCGTTAATTATGATGTTTCTAAATTACTCACTCAATTTGGTAAGTTTGGGCGAATATTATATGAAAGATGTCAAGGTATTGATGAGCGCGAAGTGTGTAACGACAGGCAACGTAAATCGGTTGGGGTAGAGCGCACCTTAACTGACGATATTCATAGTTGGGATGAGTGTTTATTGCAGTTTGACCCATTATTTGAAGAGATAGAAAAACGGTTAAGTAAAGTGCGTGCTGATTTGTCGATCGCTCGGCAGGGTGTCAAATTTAAGTTTGACGATTTTCAGCTGACAACACAAGAACATGTATGGTCTAAATTAGATAAAGCCGATTTGATTGAACAAGCGCATAAAGTTTGGTTAGAACGACGTAATGGTCGTGGTGTTCGGTTAATTGGTTTTCATGTAACGTTAATTGATCCACAAGTTGAAAAACAGTTAATTTTTCCGTTTTAGGTCTTTTTTGTCATAAAAAAAGAGGATGTAGACAAAACTTGAACGCATCCTCTTAATAAAATTTCTGTTAACTGATAATTATGATTTTAAACTTGCACCGTTGGTGCTAATCACTTGTTTATACCACTCAAATGAATCTTTTTTATAACGCTTCATGCTACCGTTACCAGCATTGTCACGGTCAACATAAATCACGCCATAACGTTTTTTCATTTCACCAGTAGTGAATGATACGACATCAATAATCCCCCATGCTGTATAGCCAATCACATCAACGCCATCATAATCCATGGCGGTTTGCATAGCTTTAATGTGTGCACCTAGATATTCAATACGTGGTTTGTCGTGCACTTGATTGCCATTTTCAAGTTCATCAATTGCACCAAAACCATTTTCCACAATAAACAGTGGTAATTGATAACGATCATACAAACGATTGAGTGTATAACGTAAACCTTCAGGGTCAATTGGCCAGCCCCAATCACTGCTTTTGATATAAGGATTTTCAACCGCATTAGGTAGTGCACCGTTAACGATATTATCGCGATTGTCATTTTTGGCATCCGCTTTTACAACTGTTGACATATAGTAGCTAAAACCAATGTAATCAACGGTGCCTTGTTTTAAGTAAGTCAGATCTTCATCGGTGATATCTAGCTTATAGCCTTCACGTTCAAACTCTTTTAAAGCATAAGCAGGGTAATAACCACGAACGTGAACATCAGGGAAGAAGAAGCGTTGATGCATAGCAATTTCTGATGCCATCATATCTTCAGGGTTACAAGAATATGGATAAATTGGCACATGTGACACCATACAACCAATTTGAAAATCTGGATTGATTTTTTTACCAGCAATCACTGCCTTAGCACTGGCTAATAGTTCATAGTGAGCAACTTGGTACAGGACTTCTTGCGGATTTTCGCCCGGTTTAACTTGTACGCCCGAGTTAGTCCAAAAGAAAATAGGGTTACTGGTATCCATTTGATTGTTGATTTCGTTAAATGTCATCCAGTATTTGACTTTATTTTTATAACGCTCAAAACATGCAGTGGCAAACCGTTCAAAAAATTCGACTGTTTTACGGTTTCTAAAACCACCATACTGGCGAGCAATGTGTAGTGGCATTTCAAAATGCGATAAGGTGATAACAGGTTCAATGCCATGAGCAATTAATTCATCAAAAACGTTATCATAAAAGCGAAGTCCTTCTTCGTTTGGTTTAAGCTCATCACCTTTTGGAAAAATTCGAGTCCAGGCGATCGAGGTACGTAAACATTTAAGACCTAATTCGGCAAATAGTTTGATATCGTCTTTATAATGATGATAAAAATCAATTGCAGTATGATTTGGATAAAATTTACCTGCTTCGATATCTTGGGTGATTTGTCTTGCAACGCCATGCGCGCCCGCAGTCATAACATCAACCACGCTTGGTCCTTTACCGCCTTCGTTCCAGCCACCTTCAAATTGGTGAGCGGCTAAAGCACCGCCCCATAAAAATGGTTTTTTAGTCATTTTTGATTCCTTGTTATTGCTTAATTTTAAATATGATATCATCAACTGTTACTTCTGTTTTATCGGTTAATGAAATGAATTGGTATTGATCGGTATTAACAATAATAATTGGGGTAATTAACGGGTAGCCAGCTTGCTTGATTGCCTCAGGATTGAAGCTGATGAGCAAATCACCTTTTTTCACTTTTTGGTGTAATTCAACGTGATATGCAAACTCATTATTGGTTAAATTAACCGTATCAATCCCCACATGAATGAGTAACTCAACGCCGTTATCTAATGTTAACCCAATGGCATGTTTAGAATTTTCAAATACCGCAGTTACCTCGGCAGCAAAAGGCGCATAAACGTGATTATCAGTAGGTTCAATTGCAATTCCTTCACCCATAAGTTTTTGTGAAAAAGCAGGATCGGGCACTTCACTTAATGGTAAAGCATGACCTGTCATTGGGCTTGTAATGTCAACTTCATCAAGAAGAATTTTAGGGTTATCATCTTCGATATTGATATTTTCTTGGTTATTAACTGTATCTTGTAAGGTTTCGCCTGTGCCCAGAATTTGGATTAAAACTACCGGTCCAAAAAAAGCAATAAGCGCACCAATTAAGACACCCATAAATGAATCTGGATTATTAGGACTAATCGCATTGACGATAGTTAAAGGACCTGGCAAACCTGCATAAGCGACATAGTGAGGAGCAACAAATCCAGCCACAATACCACCACAAGCAGCTGAGATACAACCATAAATAAATGGCTTTTTAAAACGTAAGTTAACGCCATAAATAGCAGGTTCGGTAATACCAAATAAGCCAGTGATAAAAGCGGATAACGAAATGCCTTTCATCTCTTGTGTTTTGGTTTTTAAATAAAAACCAAATGCTGCCCCGACTTGACCAATAACGGCAATAGTTTGAAACGCTTGGAAAGAGTCTTGACCATACTGTTTAAAGTTTTCAACGATAACAGGTGTGATCCCCCAATGCACGCCAAAAATAACAAAAACTTGCCACACGGCTCCGATAATCCCACCAGCTATTGAAGGTGCTAGACTGACAAACCAATTATAGCCATTGGCAATGTATTGTGCTCCATTTGCGGTTAATGGACCAACAACAAGTAATGTTAAAGGTACCATAATGACAAGACTAAACAATGGCAATAGAACCGGTTTTATAATGCTGTGTAGGCGAGGTTCTAAAAAGCGCTCTAAATAAGAGAGTAACCAAACTAAAAACAGTGGTGGTAAAACGGTTGAGGCATAGGTGGTTTTCGATAGCGCAATGCCAAATAGATCAATTTCTTGCCCCTCGCTTATTAGTTTTGCAAACTCAGCCCATGTCGGCGATAGCAGTGCTGCACAGCAAGCAACTGCGATATAAAGATTGCAACGGAAATGCTGTGAAGCGGTAATAGCAATAAAAATAGGCAAAAAGACAAAAGGTGCCCAAGAGATGAAATTGAATACCTCAAAGGTGCCTGTTTTTTCTAATTCAGGGCATGCCAATTTAAGTAAAATCAAGATGCCTTGCAAAATCCCAGATGCCGCTAAAATATAAACAAAAGGGGCAAATACGGCAGACATGGTTGCAATGATGCGATTTAATATGTTGCTATCATTTCCTGCTTCAACTTTATTGTCAATATTAACTAGTTGAGTAAAAGCGTTATAAACTTTATCGACATGCGTACCAATAACCACTTGGATTTGACCACCTTTTTCAACAACGGTAATCACACCCGGCAATTTAGCAATGTTCTCTTTTGCGTGCTCTGGTGTATGTTGGGTAACCAGACGGAGACGCGTTGCACAGCGAGAAACGGTGACAATATTCTTTTCACCGCCTAATTCATTTAAAATATCAACGGCTAGTTTGTTATAATCTCTAATTTTTGATGACATCCATAATACTCCTAAAAGCAATTTAGTAAGGTTATCTTATAGACAATTTCAAAATTGTTAATGACCAATTATATTGTTTGTGATCTAGATCGACTTTTTATATCATTTAATTTAAAAGTTAACCTAATCTGTATAAAATAATAGTTAAATTACTTATTCAATAAAAATATATATAAATGATTAAATATCAAGATGTTGCCCAAAAAATTAAACAGATGATTTATCAGCAGCAATTAGCTAAAGGCACTCAACTTGCCAATATTGAGGGGTTGATTAATCAGTATCAGGTGAGCCGTAGCACAATTATTAAAGCGCTCAATTGTCTGGAACGACAAGGCGTTATTTATCAAGTGCAAGGCAGTGGCATTTTTGTTCGTGAACGCAAAAAAAGAGGCTACCTCAATTTTTTACAAAGTCATGGTTTTACCGTTGATTTAGAAGATGTTTATGGCTCATCGACAGTTTTTAATGTTGATATTATCAAGCCCTGTTCCAAAGTGAAAGAGAATCTGCAATGTGATGATCAGGAAGAAGTTTATTTTATTAAACGACTACGTTACGTTGAAGGTAAATTATATGGTTTAGAGCAATCGTATTATCGCAAAAAGTTAATTTGTTATTTAAATAAAGAGATCGTTGAAAATTCAATTTTTAATTATATTCAAGAAAATTATAATATTAATATTGGCTTTTCTGATAAGTATATGCAAGTGATAAAGCTTGATGCTGAAATGGCGCAATATTTAGGACTGCAAGCCGGTGAGCCAGCACTTTGTGTTGAAGAAATATTTTATACTTCATCAGGTGAACCTTTTGATTTTTCAAAAATCATTTATCATTATGAACATGCAAGATTTTGTATACAAAATCACTCAAAGTAAGCTTGAGTGATGAGTTATTAGGAAGATGAATAAGAAATCGATCATTCATCTTCCTTTAATTATTAGCGAATTTAACTGTTAACAATTAAATTCTACCACCAACGCCCTTAAATTTTTCAACCAATGCGGCGATTTTTTCAAAGACACGGCTCTTTTTAATTAAATATTGAGGATTAAGTGGACTCATTTTAGGTAGAATCTCGTTCAGCTCTGTGCCATTTTCAGTTGCATACTCTCGCTTTAACGACGAGGCAATATAGCGTTTTGTGGCTGCTTCGTTCAAATTTTCTTCTTCGATTAAGGTATTTAGTTCTACCTGTAACTCTTGCTGTGCATATAAGAAAAATGCATCAATAATCGAGGCCTTATCTGGAATAGCGTCAAGATCAGTTTGTTTTATAAATTCAACAACTAGCTCTTCTTTAGCGCGATTTTCTAAACTTGACCGAATTAATCGCTGAGCATCTTCAACAATGTCTTGTTTGGTTTTTTCTTGCTTGTTTTGTTCATAAATTAACTCAAGAATATAATCCAAATTGATCTCTTGTGATTTTAATAGATCAATTTCGAAAACCACATCATCCCAGTCAAATCTTTGCTGATCTTGTTGATTGGCTTCTTTTTCTCGGCGTAGCCAATCACGAATATCATTATAAGTTGAACGATAATTTTGAATGGCGCGATCAGTTGGTAGTTTAAAAGCTTGCATTTTTTGCAGATCTTCATCAGTCACATAATGCTTGTTTTTAAACGTTAAAACCGCTTGCTCATCAGTCATATCTAATTGTTGGAAATCTTTTAATGCAACAAATTCATCATAATTTTGTAATATATTGTCAGCACGCAAGTACTCGCCAAATAATTTAACAAATGCTTTTTTATCTTTGTCGGTAATAATTTCGTCAGGACGTGGGAATTGGTCTTGCAATTCAGCAACAATAGCTAAATAGCCATGGTGCAATTCGCCTGAGTTTTTATCAGTAAACCCTTCCATGTATTCCTTAAAGCTTTTTTCTAACACCACTTCACGAGTATTGCTTTTACCAAATGTTTTTATCGCATCAATGGTAGCTTGTTCTAAATCACGGAATGCCACAATATTGCCAAAGGTTTTAGTGGCATTATAGATACGATTGGTACGTGAAAAGGCTTGAATTAACCCATGATATCGTAGGTTTTTATCGACAAATAACGTATTGAGCGTTGGCGCATCAAAGCCAGTTAAGAACATGCCAACGACAATTAATAGATCGACTTCTTGATTTTTTACTTTTAAAGACAGATCACGATAATAGTTTTGAAATTGATCGCAACTAACATCAAAGTTGGTTTTAAACATCTGATTATAATCTGCTATCGCAGCAGCTAAAAACTCTTTAGCACTTTGATTTAAGGCATCGGTTTCAAAACTTTCATCGGCAAAATTACCCTGTGCATCTTGTTCTTCATTGGCAGAATAAGAAAATATGGTGGCTATTTTTAATGGCTGATTGGCATTTTTTTGTAATTTTTTGAATGATTCATAATAGAGTTTAGCCGCATCGACACTACTTACTGCAAACATGGCATTAAACCCTTTACCTTTGCCCATTAAGCGGTGGGTTTTTTGTTTAAAATTATTCAAAATATATTGTGTGATTTGCTCAATACGGTTTGGGTGGAGCAGTGCTTTTTTATTTTCAGCAGCGCTAAGTTTTTCGAGATCTTGTTCTTGCTCTATCGATTTAAAATTAGGGCGCACATCATTATAGTCAACTTTAAATTTTAGTACCTTTTCGTCACGAATTGCATCGGTTAATACATAAGCGTGCAGTTCACGACCAAAAACATCTGCTGTGGTTTGTGTTCCGATTGCGTTAGTATACATAATCGGCGTGCCAGTAAAACCAAATTGGTAATACTTTTTAAATTTACGCTTTAAGTTTTTTTGCGCTTCGCCAAACTGGGAGCGGTGCGCTTCGTCAAAAATAAATACCACATGTTTATCATAGATAGCTAAACTATCGTCGCTTTTCATTAAATTATTAAGCTTTTGAATCGTTGTGACAATAATTTTATTATCGGTTTTCTCAATATTGCGCTTAAGCCCAGCGGTACTATTTGAGCCATTGACACTATCTTTTGAAAATTTTTGATACTCTTTCATGGTTTGATAATCTAGATCTTTACGATCCACCACAAAAAAGACTTTATCAATAAATTCTAATTCGGTTGCAAGGCGCGCCGTTTTAAAACTGGTTAATGTTTTGCCTGATCCTGTTGTGTGCCAAATAAAACCGCCACTTTGTAAGCTACTCCACTTTTTGGCATGATAAGCGCTAATGATTTGCCACAATATACGCTCGGTGGCGGCAATTTGGTAAGGGCGCATAATTAACAATGTGTCATTCACATCAAGCACCGAATAAGTCAGTAACACATTTAACAGCGTGCGGCTGGCAAAAAAGGTGGCAGTAAAGTCTTTTAGATCTTTTATCGGTTCATTTTTAACATTGGCCCAATTCATTGTAAAATCAAAGCTGTTTTTATCGCGCTTAGTGGTGTTAGCAAAATAGCGCGTGTCAGTGCCATTTGAGATAACAAACAGTTGTAAATATTTAAACAGTGAATTGTCTTGATTAAAACTCTCTTTACTGTAGCGATGCACTTGATTAAAGGCCTCACGAATGGCAATACCTCGCTTTTTTAATTCAACTTGAACAAGTGGCAAGCCATTCACTAAAATCGTCACATCATAACGATTTGCATAATTGCCAGTTTGCTGAAATTGACGGATAACTTGTAATTTATTATTGGCGACATCTTTTTTATCTAACAGCTTGATATTTTGGATATGACCATCATCAAAAACAAAATCATAAATATGATCGTGGTGGATTTTGCGACTTTTATCGATCATCGATTCATTGGGTTTATCTAAATACTCTAATACAAAACGTCGCCATTCATCATCGGTAAATTGCATTTTGTTTAGTGTTTGCAATTGCTCGCGAATATTGGCTAATAATTTTTCATGCGTATTTAAATTCGGTAAATATTCATAGCCTTGTCGAGTTAAATCATGAATAAATTCGTTTTCTAAATCCGTTTCAGTCTGATAAACAGCCGCTGTCTCTTCAAGCTTGTTGTAGTTATCTAAAATAATGTAGCTATTGGTTTCGGCAATTGGTTTTGTATAAGTCGTCATATTCTATTCCAACTATTTAAAATTATAATTTTTAAGTAAATGATTAAGTAAAAAGGCAACAATCTGCTTTTCAGGCTCGGAAGGTTCAGGGGGCATTTCATTGGATAATTTTGAATGACTTGTAAAATTGATAATCCGTGTTAAGTAAAGTTTTTTATCGCCAGGCAATAAGTCTGACCATTGCGGATAGCCTAAAAAACTGGCGGTTTTTTCATATAAGTTACGTAATAGGGTAAAATGATATTTTTCAATTTTATTTTCCTTAACCGCTTCTTGCAGCAACTGTTTTAAATAAAGATGATAGGAAAAACTACGGTTTGAATCGCCTTTTTTCTCTTCTAATGCAAATTTGCCGTCCTCAAATCGTCTTAAAATATAACTATCTTTTGAAGTTAATTCATTATAAAGCACATTATAAAACAGCGGGTTATGGGTCGTAATAATAAATTTAATGTCAGTTCTACTGGATTCGAATTCACTGGATTCGATTAATTGGGCAATATCTACCGCCAATTGAATAAGATGATTCTCGTCCAATGAACTGACGGGGTCATCAATAAAAATATAGCGTAAATGGTCAAATTCATTAGTCGAACGTTCGCTTTTGTCTGTAATATTGCGCTCTGCAATAACTAAGTTAATCAGTGTAAAAAAAATACTCCAAATTAAATTGTTTTCTTCGCCTTTAGAGATTTTAATATTATCAATACGCTGATCATTATCGCCTGCTAGCGAAAAAGTAATAGCAGAAAAATCCTCGTTGAAATGTGGCAGTAATCTTTGATAAGTATAGGATTGAAAGTAACGAACAATATTTTGGTCTTGTCCTTGGTCTTTTAAAATCCAGTCAGTAAATGAGTTAGGTTGAATGATTAATTGATGTTCACCCTCTTGGTGTTTATCATTATTCCAAGCAAATAAATCCTCAGTAAAAGCGTTATAGTACAGGATATTGTGCCTTGTTAAGGCTGCATTATTCTCTTTATCATCTTTACACTGCGATATAATTAAATTCTTAAAAGCTTGAGATAAACGTGTTTTACCAGTGCCGTTAAAGGCATAGATTAATTGGACTTTTCTATTGTTTTTATCCAGCTTTTCAGCAATATTCCTTAATGTGGCATTCATTTTTTTATAACTCTATCTTATTATTCTTGCACTTTCGGAAAGTTTAATAATAAATTCCGATAATATTCATATTGTTTTTGGCGTAAGGCAATCTCACGCGGTAAACCCTCGGTGATTGAGTTGGTAAGCGCATCGAATTTATCTAAGATTTCGACAATACGAGCTTGTTCCTTGAGTGGGGGAATGGGAAATTTAAATTTTTTAAAGCCATTCATATCTACGGAAGAAAAATTTGATACTGTAGTATTCTTTTTACACCAATTACATAAAATAAAACAATAATAAAAAACAAATTTGATATCAAAATGATCTTGATATTCTTCCTTTAAACTTATATTTGTAAATCTTTGATTTGATAAATAAGGAACGGTAACTAAAGCATGCTCACCTATAGTTGCTGATGTAGAAATAATAATTGAATTCTCAGAAAATAACTTTCCACCTTTTACAGCTATTTTATTGATTTTTTGTAATGCATCATTTAAAACTCGCCCATTTTCTCGAATATCTTCCATCCTAAACCAAGGAATATCACCATTTTCCCAAAATTTAGATTCTGATTTGCTTGGTGTGTATCCATTTTTTAAATAGAAAATCTCCCCTAAAGTCTTCCACTCAACCTCATCCTCTTTAAAGGTCAACAATTTATCACGATAATAGTTGTATTGTTTTTGCCGTGTAGTAAGCTCTGCTGTGAGGGCTGTAAATGTGTCTAAAATACGGACGATTTCGGTTTGAACGTGTAGAGGGGGGATGGGGATTGGAAACTCTTTAAAACCTTTCATATCTACCGATGCAAAACTTGATTTTGTAATGTTTTTCTTGCACCAATCACTTAATAAAAAGCAATAGTAAAAAAGAAACTTAATATCAAATGTTTCTTGGTATTGAACATTTAAACTTAAATTGGTAAATCTTTGGTTAGATAAATATGGAACAGTAATTAAAGCATGCTCACCTATTGTTGCAGATGTAGCTATTATAATTGAATTTGCAGGAAATAACTTTCCTCCTTTTATAGCACATTGGTTAATTTGTTGAAAAGCATGATTAAGTATTTTTCCATTTTCACGGATATCTTCCATCCTAAACCAAGGAATATTACCGTCTTCCCAATATTCTTCTTTCGCTTTACTTGGGGTATAGCCATTTTTTAAAGTAAAAATATCCGCAACAGTTTTCCATTCCACAGCGGAATTCCTAAGTAGCTTTTTCATAATGCTAGAGTTCATCCCTCAATCTCCGCCACAATTGCGTCAATTTGAGAGCGTAAGCTATCAATTGTAGCTACCGTATCTTTTATTTCGGCATTAAGCTGGGTGATATCAATCACTTCACGGGTATCTTTGGCTTCAACATACGAACTGACTGATAGATTATAGTCATTTTGCGCAATGGTTTGATTATCGACCGATTTAGCAAAATATTCGATATCTTGCTTGCTATCAAATACTTGCATAATTTCTTGAATATGATCATCCGTGAGGACATTATTATTGGTCTCTTTTTTAAACAGTTTGCTGGCATCAATAAATTGTGTCGTTTTGACGGTTTTATTTTTGGCAAGCACCAAAATATTAACCGCAATCGATGTTCCATAAAATAAGTTGGGTGCGAGCGAGATTACAGTTTCAACAAAATCATTATCGACCAAATATTTGCGAATTTTTTGTTCTGCACCACCACGATAAAATATCCCCGGGAAGGTAACAATCGCAGCTCGTCCACACTCGGACAGGTAACTTAGTGCGTGCATAATAAAGGCAAAATCAGCTTTCGATTTTGGTGCTAGTACGCCAGCGGGCGCATATCGGTCATCATTAATTAAGGTTGGATCGTCACTGCCAATCCATTTAATTGAATAGGGTGGATTAGAAACGATTGCATCAAATGGTTTTTCGTCGCCAAACTTTGGATTAAGTAACGTGTCGCCTAAAGCAATTTCGAATTTATCATAGTTGATATTGTGTAAAAACATATTCATTCGAGCAAGGTTATAGGTGGTATGATTAATCTCTTGACCGAAGAATCCATCCTCAATGATATGTTCATCAAACTGTTTTTTCGCTTGTAATAATAAAGAACCCGAACCTGCCGCTGGGTCATAGATTTTATTGACCTTTGTTTGCTTGTGTAAGGCTAATTGTGAGATCAATTTCGACACATTCGGTGGCGTAAAAAATTCACCACCAGATTTACCAGCATTCGAGGCATAATTAGAGATCAAAAACTCATAAGCATCGCCAAACAGATCGATTTGATTGTCGGCAAAATCACCAAAATCCAGTTCGGCCACACCATTAAGTACCGCCGCTAACCGTTTGTTTTTATCGGCAACGGTATTACCTAATCGGTTACTGGTAGTATCAAAATCGGCAAATAATCCTTTAATATCGCTTTCTGACGGGTAACCATTAGCTGAGCTTTCAATCGCATTAAAAATATTGGCCAAATCAGTATTTAAACTTGAATTGGTATTGGCTTGAGCTACAATTTTACAAAATAATTGGCTAGGATAAATAAAATAGCCTTTGGTTTTTATTGCGTCTTTTTTAACTTCATCGGTAATGACATCATCGGATAATGTGCTGTAATCGATACCTTCTTCACCACCTTCAATATAATTGGCAAAATTTTCACTAATAAATCGGTAAAATAATGAACCTAAAACATATTGCTTAAAATCCCAACCATCAACAGCACCGCGAACCTCGTCGGCAATTTTCCATATTTGGCGTTGTAGTTGATCGCGTTGTTGCGTTCCGGTCATTGATTGGGCGTTATTAGAAGTCATATTTTCAAAATTCCTAAATAAAAAATAGGTGTTGCTTAATGAGAAAGTAATCGATTTTTACTTCTTTATTAGTCATTTTATCGCTAACTGTTATAGGTGCTATATCATAGCTGATTTGTTGTTAATTTTCTATCTGCGGGCTTTTTTATTGCTTTATTTTGAATAAATCTAAGGTTAATAATTTCTTCCATTTTTCACATATCAAAAAACATCGATCTGGTCGCGCTCCTTGATTCTATTTGTCTTGATAATCCTAAATATTGACATAGTTTTGTTATGCTATAACGATGTCGATTTGCTTTTAGGATAGCGATTTTCGCCCTATTATCAGTGCTGCTTGCTTTAGAATATCGTTTTCCATACGGAGTTGTTTAAGCTCTTTGCGCAAAGCGATTAACTCTTGTTCTTGTGGACTACGATTATCTTTTGTTTTAAATAAGCCACTTTGGCTTGCTTGCGTTATCCAACGGTCCAATGCTGATGGTGTCAAATCCTATTGTGCAACGATTTCACTACGTGATTTACCATGTTGATAAAGACTGACCATTTGGTGTTTAAAATAATCAGTGAATGTTCGTCTTTTGTGTTTAATCTTATTCATATTTGTTCCTTTTTTAGTTGTGATAAGTTTACCTTACCCCTTAAAAAAGTTGTATGAATTAGTGTAGCCGATCCATTAATGAGTTTTTGCTTTATTTGAAATTTATCACTCTTCTTAAACAAATTAAAATAGATTAATTTTGTAAAAAATATTCAGGAGTCTATACCGTTTCAGAATAAAATTATTTTAAATTTAATAAGTTAAATTTTTTATCGATAAAGCCTAACGTTGCTTAAATCGCTTGTTTAATAAAGGGATTAAACCGCTATCAGTTACCGTTTTAACTAACTGAAATTATTCATATTAAATAAAGATATTGATTAAAAAAGTTAAATTTTGCGTTAAAATCGTTTATACTCTGTTTGCATTATCGCTTACATTGAAAATAGTCAGCATAAAAATAATGATATAGCGATAAACCAATCGCATAATAAAAAGTAGACGGTATTAATTTTAGAAATAACAGGGGGGAAACATGTCAAACGAACTTAATCGTCTTTTGGGTCAACTCGGTGGCGGGTTTAGCGATTTAATGGCGGGCTTAGATGGCGTTAGTCATAATCGCTATACCTTAACGGTTGACGGGCTGGAAGCGCCGATGTCGGTTTTGCATGTCGACGGTGATGAGTCGTTAAACCAGCCTTGGCGTTATGTTATCTCCTTTACTAGTACTGACAAAACCTTATCGCCTGATTCCTTTCTTAATCAAAAATCGACTTTCTCCTTTAATCCCGTTA